>NZ_RHQO01000087.1:0-16338 GCF_003935475.1 Pseudomonas sp. p99-361
TAACAGGCGCTGCATACCTTGTGGCAAACACCTGTCAGCCCTGATGCGATCCCCGTGGGAGCTGGCTTGCCAGCGATGAGCACAACACAAGCACTGAAGGTTCAGCCCCCAAAAACCGACAGGTTCAACGGCCTCACTGCCCCCATCCAGATCGCATGGTCCCGATGGTCTGCCAGTTCATCACCGGTCAGCGGGTGCATGAACACCACCAAACCCTGGCGATGCAGTGCCAACCAAGGCAATACCACCCCCAACACTTCCGGACCGAAAGCCAGCTGGCAGCTCCAGTCCGGGTGCGGGCCCACCGGCTTCTGGTGCATGCGCCCAATGCTCACGGGAAACAGCCGCGCCGCTTCCTCACACAGCGCCCGAGCCTGCTCCAGGGTCGCTGCGTCATAGTAAATGTGGGCGTGGTAACCCTTGATCCTCTGCACGATACCTCCTGGGCCCAAAGCCCGCGTGACTCTGCGCCGAACTCACCCTTACCGGCTTCGCTCGTGCTCCAACCAACCTACGAACCGTTCGATCAACGCGCCCCGGCGTTTGCGCGGCGGCAACACCGCATAATAACCGCGTTCCGAGCGCAGGCTGCCCTCCAGTGGCCGGCAGAGCAAACCCTGCTCGACCAGCCCATCCACCAGGTGCCCCCAGCCAATTGCCACCCCTTGCCCGGCAATCGCCGCCTGTATCAGCAGCGTGTAGTTATCGAACCGCAGTTGCCCGGCTGGCGGTGGGCTGGCCACGCCAAACCCGCGAAACACACCCGCCCAATCAAACCAGCGGCTGGCCTGCTCACCTTTGAGGTGCAACAACGGCAAGCGCTGCAAAGCCACGGCTGACATGGGTTTGCCATGAATCAGGCGGGGGCTGCACACCGGGAAAACCTCCTCATCGAACAACCAGCGGCTTTCGCCCTGATGAAAGCGCCCATCACCAAACAGCACGGCCACATCGATGTCCGGGCGCAACATGCCCTGGCTGCGCTCACCGGTCACCAGGCTGACATCCACGTGTGGATAAGCCTCGTGAAAGCGCTGCAGGCGCGGCATCAGCCAGAAAGCCGCGAACGCGAAGTCGGTGGCCACCTGCAGCACTTCACGCTGGCCGCGCCCACTGACCTGGGCAATACCTTCGTCCATGGCCTGCAACCCTTGGTGCACATGCTCGAACAACAGCTGGCCGGCCTCGGTGAGTTCGATCCCGCGGTACACCCGATCGAACAGGCGGGTGCCCAACTGCGCCTCCAGCCGTTTTACCTGCTGGCTTACCGCAGGCTGGGTGGTGCCCAGCGCCAGGGCCGCCGCAGTGAAGCCACGCAAACGGGCCGCGGCCTCGAACACCCGCAACGTATCCAACGACAGTTCGGCAAAACGCTCAAACATAAGCTTGGCTAATCCCAGTCATTGCCCGCCATGGGCTTTACCCATGTTATCCACAGTCGCATTTTGATAGGCAAGCGGTTCGCATAACCTTCAACGATGGAAGCCAGCATGACACGCCCGAATATCCTGTTCATCATGGCCGACCAAATGGCCGCACCCCTGCTGCCCATTTATGGGCCTTCACCCATTCAGATGCCGCACCTCAGCCGCCTGGCCGAGCAAGCCGTGGTGTTCGATTCAGCCTACTGCAACAGCCCGCTGTGTGCGCCGTCGCGCTTCACCCTGGTCAGCGGCCAGCTCCCAAGCCGCATCGGTGCCTACGACAATGCTGCCGATTTCCCCGCCGACGTGCCGACCTACGCCCACTACCTGCGCCGCCTGGGCTACCGCACGGCGCTGTCGGGCAAGATGCATTTCTGCGGCCCGGACCAGCTACATGGTTACGAGGAACGCCTGACCAGCGACATCTACCCGGCCGATTATGGCTGGGCAGTGAACTGGGATGAGCCGGATGTGCGCCCAAGCTGGTACCACAACATGTCCTCGGTACTGCAGGCAGGCCCCTGCGTGCGTACCAACCAGCTGGATTTCGACGAGGAGGTGGTGTTCAAGGCGCGCCAGTACCTCTACGACCACGTGCGGGAGAACGACGGCCGGCCGTTTTGCCTGACCGTGTCGATGACCCACCCCCACGATCCGTACACCATTCCCAAGCACTACTGGGATCGCTATGAGGGTGTGGATATCCCCATGCCTGGTACCGAATTCAGCCAGGCAGAACTGGACCCGCATTCGCAGCGCCTGCTCAAGGTCTATGACCTGTGGAACAAACCGCTGCCGGTGGACAAGATCCGCGATGCACGCCGGGCCTATTTCGGCGCCTGCAGCTACATCGACGACAACATCGGCAAGCTGTTGCAGACCTTACAAGAGTGCGACCTGGCCGACGACACCCTGATCGTCTTCTCCGGCGACCACGGCGACATGCTCGGCGAGCGTGGCCTTTGGTACAAGATGCACTGGTTCGAGATGTCGGCGCGGGTGCCACTGCTGGTCCATGCACCGCAGCGCTTTGCCGCCAGCCGTGTCAGCGCCTCGGTATCGACCTGTGACCTGTTACCGACCCTGGTCGAATTGGCGGGCGGGGCTGTGGATAACACCCTGCATCTGGATGGCCGTTCACTGCTTGGCCACCTGCAAGGGCAGGGCGGCCACGACGAAGTGATCGGCGAATACATGGCCGAAGGCACTGTCGGGCCGCTGATGATGATCCGCCGCGGGCCTTACAAATTCGTGTACGGCGAAGACGACCCTTGCCTACTCTATGATCTTAACCGCGACCCGCACGAGCGGGAGAACCTCGCCAGCAGCCCGGACCACCAGGCGCTGCTGCAGGCGTTCGTCGAGGAAGCCCGACAGCGTTGGCACATGCCCAGCTTGCGCCAGCAGGTGCTGGCCAGCCAGCGCCGTCGCCGCCTGGTAGCCCAAGCGCTGGCTATCGGCAAGCTGCACAGCTGGGACCATCAACCACTGGTAGATGCCAGCCAACAGTACATGCGTAACCACATTGATCTCGACGACCTCGAGCGCAAGGCACGTTACCCCCAGCCCGCCCCACTGGATTGAGAAGAGGCCGCCATGCACACATTTTCCGCCGCCGTACTCACCCTGGCCTTGGGCCTGGGTACCACCCCGGCTCACGCCGCCGACGACGATGCACAATGCAGCACGGTAAAAATGGCCGACCCTGGCTGGAGCGACATAGCCACGACCAACGCCGTGGCCCGGCTGCTACTGGAAAGTCTGGGCTACCAGGTGAAGATCGACAGCCTGGCCGTGCCGATCATCTACGGTGGCCTGAAGGACGGCCGTGTGGATGCCTTCCTTGGCAATTGGATGCCGGCGCACCAGGGCTTTCATGACAAGTTCGTCGCCAATGGGGATGTGCAGCAGTTGTCGCGCAACCTGGAAGGCACCGAGTTCACCTTGGCCGTGCCGGACTACGTCTGGAATGCCGGGGTCAAGGATTTCGCCGACCTGCACAAGCACGCCGACCAGTTCGACAAGAAACTGTACGGCATCGGTTCCGGCGCACCGGCCAACCTGTCGCTCAAACAAATCATCGACAACAATGAGTTCGACCTTGGCCAGTGGAAACTGGTCGAATCCAGCGAGCAGGCGATGCTGACGCAGGTCGACCGCGCCGTGAAGAAGCAGCAATTCATCACCTTCCTCGGCTGGACGCCACACCCGATGAATGTGAAGCTGAAGATGCACTACCTCACGGGCGGGGAAAAATGGTTCGGTAGCAAAGGCCAGGTGTACACCCTGACGCGCAAGGGTTATCCACAAGCCTGCCCGAATGCGGCGAAGCTGCTGGGCAACCTGAAATTCACACTGGACATGGAAAACAGCATCATGGCTCAGGTTGTGGACAAGAAGATCAGCTTCGACGACGCGGCCAGGGCCTGGGTCAAGACGCACCCCGAGTTACTGGAAGGGTGGTTGGCCGGGGTCACCACCAAAGCCGATGGCGATGCCTTGGAGGCCGTCAAAGCCAAACTATGAACTCACCAGCAATGCACCTAACCTGTGGGAGCGGGCATGTCCGCGAACACAGGCAAAGCCGGTGCCATCTATAGCGGTGGCTTCTTCGCGGGCATGCCCGCTCCCACAGGTCAGGTGCATTAAATCAAGGATTGTGGATAACCCATGCATCGTATCATCCACCTGCTGCCCTTCCTCGCCTGGCTCCCGCGCCAATCGGTCCGTAGCCTGCGCCAGGACCTGCTGGTGGGCCTGGGCGGTGCAATCCTCGCGCTGCCGCAGTCCATCGCCTATGCCCTGATCGCCGGCCTGCCTGCCGAATACGGCCTGTACGCCGCCATCGTGCCGGTATTGATCGCCTGCCTGTGGGGTTCGTCCTGGCACCTGATCTGCGGCCCGACCGCGGCCATCTCCATCGTGCTCTACGCCAGCATCAGCCCATTGGCCGTGGCTGGGAGTTCGGACTACATCACGCTGGTGCTGCTGCTCACCTTCCTCGGCGGGGTCTTTCAACTGCTGCTGGGGCTGCTGCGCTTCGGTGCGCTGGTCAATTTCGTCTCGCATTCCGTAGTGCTCGGCTTCACCCTTGGCGCCGCGGTCGTCATTGCCCTGGGGCAATTGCCCAACCTGCTGGGCATGGACCTGCCCAGCCAGGCCACGGCGCTGAAAACCGTACAGGACCTGGCCAGCCATGCCGGCGAAATCAATGTGCCTTCCTTGCTGTTGGGCCTGGCCACCGTGGTTATCGGTGTGGCGCTCAAACTCTGGCGCCCGCGCTGGCCCAGCCTGTTGATAAGCCTGATCGCGGTGAGCCTGCTGGCCTGGCTGCTGCCGGGCTGGTTTGGCCATGTGCCGAGGGTCGCGGCATTCACCGGCCAGCTTCCACCCTTGAGCCCGCTGCCCTTGCTGGACGTGGAGCTGATTCTGCGCCTGCTGCCCAGTGCCGTGGCGGTAGGTATGCTGGGGTTGGTCACCAGCCTGTCGATTGCCCGGTCATTGTCGGCACGCTCGGAACAGCTGATCGACCCTGATCAGGAAATTCGCGCCCAGGGCGTGTCGAACATCGCTGGCGCGTTTTTCTCGGGTTACCTGTCTGCTGGCTCCTTCACCCGTTCGGGCCTGAGCTACGAAGCAGGTGCCCGCTCCCCCATGGCCGGGGTGTTTTCGGCGCTATGGGTGGCGCTGTTCGCCATCACCGGTGCTGGCTTGATCGCGCAGTTGCCGATCCCCGCCATGGCCGGCAGCATTCTGTTGATCTGCTGGGGGCTGGTGGACCGCCAAGCCATCCGCGCGCTGTTCCGGGTCAGCCGTTCGGAGTTCCTGGTAATGGCGCTGACGGCGGCGGCAACCTTGCTGCTGGAGTTGCAGACGGCGATCTATGCCGGGGTGCTGGCGTCGCTGTTCTTCTACCTCAAACGCACATCACGGCCACGGGTGCAGCAAAGCCGCGAAGGTGAAGCGGATGTGCTGCGGGTAGGTGGCTCGATCTTCTTTGGCGCGGCGCACTACCTGCAAGTACGTTTGCAGCTGTGCCAGGGCCCGCATGTGGTGATTGATGCGCGGCAGGTGAATTTCATCGACTACTCGGGTGTAGACATGTTGCACCGCGAGGCACGGCGCTTGCGGCGCCTGGGCGGGAGCCTGACCTTGCACCGGGCCAGGCCGCAGGTGATCGAGGAATTGCAGAAGCTGGAAGGGGCGCAGTTGTGCCCGATCCGGTTTGAGGAATGAGGTAGGGTTGAGATTTGGGGCTGCTTTGCAGCCCATCGCGACGCAAGGCCGCTCCCACAAGGGATGGGTGTACGCCGACCCAACGCGGCCCCGGCAATTTCAGCCCCGAGCCAATTGCCGGCGCAACTCAGCCAACACCGGAGCGGTATCCGGCCGTACCCCACGCCAGATAAAGAACGCCTCAGCGGCCTGCTCAGCCAGCATCCCCAACCCATCCAGCACTTTGGCCGCGCCCAGCTTCTGCGCCCACTGGCAAAACGGCGTAGGTTCCTTGCCATACATCATGTCGTAGCAAACCGTGCGCCCTGCCTCGACCAAACTGTCGGCAATCGGCGGCAATTCCCCGGCCAAACTGGCTGAAGTGGCGTTGATGATCACATCCACCGGCTCCTGCAACCAGGCAAACCCGCTGGCCACCACCGGCCCCAGTTCATCGAACTCACGCGCCAGCTGCTCGGCCTTTTCCACGGTACGGTTGGCGATCACCAGCGATTGCGGCCTGTGCGCCAGGATCGGCTCCAGCACGCCACGCACTGCACCACCGGCACCGAGAATCAAAATGCGCTTGCCCGTCAGCTCGACCCCGGCATTCACCGTCAGGTCACGCACCAGGCCGGCGCCATCGGTGTTGTCACCTTGCAAAGTGCCGTCAGCCAGCTTGCTCAGTGTGTTCACCGCGCCAGCGCGCTGGGCACGCGGGGTCAGGCTGTCGCACAGGCGGTAGGCCTCTTCCTTGAACGGCACGGTGACATTGCCGCCGCTGCCTTGCTTGAAGAAGCCGCGTGCGCAGTCGCTGAACTCATCCAGCGGCGCCAGCAGGGTGGCGTATTCCAGGTCCTGGCCGGTCTGCTCGGCAAACAGGCGGTGAATCAGCGGCGACTTGCTGTGGCCGATGGGGTTACCAAAAACGACGTACTGGTCCATGGCGGCTCCTTGGTTATCCACAGGCTTACTGGCCAAGCCAGTCGCGGTCTTGCAGGAAGTAGTCGGTCAGGCGCGCTTCTTCGCTGCCCGGTGCCGGCTTCCAGTCATAGCCCCAGCGCACCTGTGGCGGCAGCGACATGAGAATGGACTCGGTGCGCCCGCCCGACTGCAGGCCGAACAGGGTGCCGCGGTCGTAGACCAGGTTGAACTCCACGTAGCGGCCGCGGCGGTATTCCTGGAACTCACGCTGCTGCGGGGTATAGGGGGTGTGCTTGCGGCGCTGGACGATCGGCAGGTAGGCGTCGACATAGGCATCGCCAATGGCACGGATGAAGGCGAAGCAGGTGTCGAAGCCCCACTCGTTCAGGTCGTCGAAGAACAGCCCGCCAATGCCGCGTGGCTCGCCACGGTGCTTGAGGTGGAAATAGCGGTCGCACCAGGCCTTGTAGCGCGGGTACACATCGGCACCGAAGGGTGCACATGCCTGCTCGGCCACGCGGTGCCAGTGAATGCAGTCTTCCTCGACGCCGTAGTATGGGGTCAGGTCGAAACCGCCACCGAACCACCACACCGCCTCTTCGCCTTCCTTCTCGGCAATGAAGAACCGCACATTGGCGTGCGAGGTGGGCACATGCGGGTTGTACGGGTGAATCACCAGCGACACGCCCAAGGCCTCGAAGCCCCGGCCCGCCAGCTCCGGGCGGTGGGCGCTGGCCGACGGCGGCAGGCCGGCGCCGAATACGTGGGAGAAGTTGACCCCGCCTTTCTCGATCAGCTTGCCCTCGCCGATCACCCGCGTACGCCCCCCGCCACCGGCTTCGCGCACCCAGGCATCCTCGACGAAGCGGGCACCGCCGTCTTCGTTTTCGAGGGCAGAGCAGATGCGGTCTTGCAGGTCGAGCAGGTAGGCTTTCACGGCCTCGGTGCGGCTAGTCATCGGGTCACCAGGAACGGGCAGGGAAGAATTCGCCGCGTAGCATAACACCGCCAGCGCGCGCGCCGCAGTTGACGGCGATCAAGCAAAGGCGTCCGATAGAAGGCCTTTCCCGATCCCGACTACAGGAGTACGAGATGGCCAAGCGTATCCAGTTCAGCCAGCATGGCGGCCCCGAAGTGCTGCAGTTTGTGGAATTCGAACCCGCCCCGCCGGGGCCCCAGCAGGTGCGCGTGCGCAACCATGCGATCGGCCTGAACTTCATCGACACCTATTTCCGCAGCGGGCTGTATGCACCGCCATCACTGCCTTCGGGGCTGGGCACCGAAGCGGCCGGTGTGGTCGAGGCCGTGGGCGAAGGCGTGACCCGGCTGAAGGTGGGTGACCGCGTGGCCCATGCCGGCGGCCCGCTGGGCGCATACAGCGAGGTTCACACGCTGCCGGAGGCCAGCCTGGTCAAGCTGCCCGACAACATCAGCTTCGAGCAGGCAGCGGCGGTGATGCTCAAGGGGTTGACCGTGCAGTACCTGCTGAAGCAAACCTACCAGGTGAAGGCGGGTGACGTGGTCCTGTTCCATGCGGCCGCCGGTGGCGTGGGTTCGCTGGCGTGCCAATGGGCGAAAGCGTTGGGTGCCAAGCTGATCGGCACTGTGAGTTCTGCCGAGAAGGCCGAGCGGGCCAAGGCGCTGGGCGCATGGGCGACCATCGATTACAGCCATGAAGACGTGGCCAAGCGGGTACTGGAGCTGACCGACGGCAAGAAATGCCCGGTGGTGTACGACGGCGTTGGCGCCGATACCTGGCTCACCTCGCTGGACTGCCTGCAACCGCGCGGGCTGATGGTGAGCTTCGGTAATGCCTCGGGTGCGGTCAGCGGGGTGAACCTGGGAATTCTGGCGCAGAAGGGCTCGCTGTATGTGACCCGGCCGACCTTGGCGACCTATGCCAACAATGCCGAAAACACCCAGGCCATGGCCGATGACCTGTTTGCGATGATTGGCAGTGGCAAGCTGGTTGTGGATATCCAGCAAAGGTATCCGCTGAGTGAGGCGGCCAAGGCGCAGGCAGAGCTGTCGGCGCGGCGGACTGTAGGGTCGACAGTACTCATTCCCTGAGCCACACACGTTCCCTGTGGGAGCGGGGATGCCCGCGAAGAAGCCACCGCGGTGGATGGCACCGGCTTTGCCGGTGTTCGCGGGCGCGCCCGCTCCCACAGGTGCTGCGTCGGCTCTGAAAGCTGCGCTATGGCTGTGAGGGTCGGTTCGTCGGTGGCGGGGTCGACTCGATCCCATCGAGGATTGCCTCGACCACCCCCTCTGCCATTTCAATCGCATGCAGGTTCGACCAGAACATGCCACGGCCCTCTTCGCGCATGTAGTCCAGAGCTTTGTTGCCGGTTTCGTAGGCGCTGCGCAGGTACAGGGCTACATGGACCAGAGCGTCCTCGGCGGAAATGTTCGGGTTGACGGTGAAGAGCGGGTCATGGCCGGCGTCGCAGCGGCCGAACGGGCGGGTGGAGGTGCAGGGTAGGGGTGGATCGGGCACTATTTTTTTCATGGCTTGCTCCAGGCATGAGCTGGCGCCAAGCCGTTACCACACGGTTTAGGCGGCAGCTGTACGCGAGGTGGTAAACCGGGCTGGAGGCGCTCCCGGCAGGCACGAAGCCTCCCGCGCACAGCTGCCATAGCTGTGACGCCCCAAGCACATCCAGGTTGCCACACCCGATCGCCAAGTTATTCGGCGACGGTTGAAGCCTAAGGGCAGAGGTTCCCACTGAGAAGGTGATGGCAGAGGACGCGGGTCGTAGGATATTTCCCAAGCCGCGAGCTGGACAGCCATTTTGGCAACAATCAGAAAACCCTGATGCACCTGACCGGATGGTATCTGTGCTGCAAGGCGCTCGCCGGCAGAGATTCGTCGCCTATGAGATCGAGCGCCGCCCGCGCGGCGCATCGCGAGCTGCGCTCGCTCCTACGTTTGTTTCGGGCCAATTATGCCTGTGGGATTTGCGCGCGAACCCCTTGGCGCATGTCTCAATATCGCGCCGTACAAACAAGGCGGTCGCGCGCGCCTCTCACAGACCTCACTGGCCCGAAACAAACGTAGGAGCGAGCGCAGCTCGCGATGCGCCGCGCGGGCGGCGCTCGATCTCATAGGCGAAAAAGCTTCAAGGCTGACACCCGTCAGCCCTCACACGATCACCCGCCAGCCGAAACAAATCAGAAAAATCTGCGGTTAGGCTTGTGGACAGATATCAACCCGGCCGAACAACCTCACCGGTAGCCAGGTTGCGAATCACACTCGGATTCTTCCGCCCCCCCAGCGCCCCACCCAGCACCAGGTCCAGCTGGCCACGGAAGTACTGCTCCACCCGCAACCGGGTCTTCGCCGCCGGGCGCCCGCCGGGGTTGCACGAGGTGGAAATCAACGGCCCCACCAGCGCGCACAGTTCGCGCACCACCGGGTGGTCACTGACCCGCAGCGCTACGGTGTCATGCTGCCCGGTCACCCACTCCGGCAACAGGTCCTGGTGCGGCACCAGCCAGGTATTGGGCCCCGGCCAGGTGCTGCCCATACGGTCGATCCAGTCCTCGGGGAAATCTTCGAACAAAAAGTCGAACTGGCGGATATTGTCGGCGACCAGGATCAGGCCTTTATCCACAGGCCGCGACTTCAGCGCCAGCAGGCGGTACACCGCGTCCTCGTTCCAGGGGTCGCAGCCCAGGCCCCAGACCGCTTCCGTTGGGTAGGCGATTACTGCGCCCGCCCGGATCTCACGTGCGGCTTGTTGCACACGAAAACTGCTTACCATTGCTGTTACTCCGCCTATGAACTTGCCTGTGCGCAGTGTACTTAGCCCGCGCGGGCAAACCAACGCCCGGCTTCATTGCTGACCCGCCCCTCCAGTTCCAGCTCGGTCAATTGCGCAAGCACTTCGGCCAGTGGCAACTCGCTGCAATGGGCCAGGCTTTCGCTGGTCTGGGGCGCCGCGTGCAGCAAGGCCAGCAGTGGGTGGTCGAACTTGTCCACAACCGCAGGTGGCAGGTTCTGCCAGCCCTGCAGGCTTTCCATGATCTGCTCCACGGTTTCCACCAGCAGCGCGCCGTCGCGAATCAACTGGTGGCAGCCCTTGGCCCCAGGGTGGTGGATGGAGCCCGGAATGGCATACACCTCACGGCCTTGTTCTGCCGCCAGCCGCGCCGTGATCAGCGAACCACTGGCCAGGCTGGCCTCGACCACCAGTACGCCCAGCGACAAGCCACTGATGATGCGGTTACGCCGGGGGAAGTTGCTGGGCTGTGGCCCGGCATCCAGCGGGTACTCGGAAACCAGCGCGCCGCCGCTGTTGATAATCGCCTGGGCAAGCGCGGTGTGCCGCTGTGGATAAAGTTTTTGCAGCCCTGTGCCGAGCACCGCGATCGTACCCCCACCGGCCTGTATTGCGGCCCGATGAGCGGCGCCATCGATACCCACTGCCAACCCGCTGGTAATCGTGAAACCGGCCTGTGCCAGGTAACGGGAAAACGCCGCGGCGGTATCGAGGGCTGGCGGTGAAGCGCGCCTGCTTCCCACAATTGCCAGCTGCGGGCGCTCGAGCAGGGCAGGGTCGCCGGCGACAAACAGCAATGGCGGGGCGTCATCGATTTCCCCCAGCAGCGGTGGGTAACCAGGCCCGTCAAACATCAGTAAATGCTGGCCCGGCTGCTCTAGCCAGGCCATCGCCGCCAGCGCTCCGTCGCGCACTTCGGCACTGCGCCGCGCGTCGATTGCTGCCTGGGGAATGCCCAACGCGCGCCAGGCGCCGGCCGGTGCGCACAGGGCAGAAGATGCGCTGCCAAACACCTCCAGCAACGTGCAAAAACGCCGCAGGCCGGTGTCCGGCAAGCGGTGCAGACGCAGCCGCGCCTCCAGTTCAGCCGGCGCAACAGGCGACGAATGGTGATTCGACATGGGGATCATCCTTGATCTGAAAAAGGGCCATCGGCGTGGCACAAGCTGTGGATAACTGTGTTGATAACGGTTTGACAACCTGTCTATCGAATATCCGACAAGCAGGCCCTGAAAACCCTAGACGAGCTTTCACAGGTGCTGAAATCCACGTTTGCCTTTATTATGTGTGCTCAGTTTTCAACCAAACGCACAGTGACTGCCTGACCTTATGGCCATCTTGAACATTCTCGAATTCCCCGACCCGCGCCTGCGCACCATCGCCAAACCGGTGACGGTGTTCGACGACGCCCTGCGTCAGCTGATCGACGACATGTTTGAAACCATGTACGAAGCCCCCGGCATCGGCCTGGCCGCGACCCAGGTCAACGTGCACCAGCAGGTCGTGGTGATGGACCTCAGCGAAGACCGCAGCGAACCGCGGGTCTTCATCAACCCTACGGTCGAAGAGCTGACCGACGACATGGGCCAGTACCAGGAAGGTTGCCTGTCGGTGCCGGGCTTCTACGAGAACGTCGACCGCCCGCTGCGGGTACGGGTAAAAGCCCAGGACCGCGACGGCAAGCCGTTCGAGCTGGAGTGCGAAGGCTTGCTGGCGGTCTGCGTGCAGCACGAATTCGATCACCTCAACGGCAAGCTGTTTGTCGACTATCTGTCGCAGCTCAAACGCGACCGGATCAAGAAGAAACTGGAAAAGCAGCACCGCCAGCAAGCCTGATCCCCACCTTCCAGAAGGCTTGCTCCGGCAAGCCTTTTTCTTTTTTGAAGCGAGAACTCCATGCGCATCGTCTTTGCAGGCACCCCAGAGTTTGCTGCCGAACACCTCAAGGCCCTGCTCGACAGCCCTTACGAGATCGTGGCCGTCTACACCCAGCCTGACCGCCCTGCCGGCCGTGGCCAGAAGCTGATGCCCAGTGCGGTCAAGGCGCTGGCCGTGGCCCATGGCATCCCGGTACTGCAGCCGCAAACCCTGCGCAACGCCGAGGCGCAAGCTGAACTTGCCGCACTGCAGCCAGACTTGATGGTCGTGGTTGCCTACGGCCTGATTCTGCCGCAGGCGGTGCTGGATATCCCCCGCCTGGGCTGCATCAACAGCCACGCCTCCTTGCTGCCGCGCTGGCGCGGTGCAGCGCCGATCCAGCGTGCCGTGGAAGCCGGCGATACCGAGAGCGGTGTCACCGTGATGCGCATGGAAGCCGGCCTGGATACCGGCCCGATGCTGCTCAAGGTAGCCACCCCGATCAGCGCCGAGGACACCGGCGGTAGCCTGCATGACCGCCTTGCGCAAATGGGCCCGCCCGCCGTCGTGCAGGCCATCGCCGGCCTGGCCGACGGGTCGCTGCAAGGCGAGGTGCAAAACGATGCCCTGGCCACTTATGCACACAAGCTGAACAAGGACGAAGCGCGCCTGGACTGGTGCCGCCCGGCCGTCGAACTGGAGCGCCTGATCCGTGCCTTCAACCCTTGGCCGGTGTGCCACAGCACCCTCGATGGCGAGAGCGTGAAGGTGCTGGCAGCCAACGTGGCGGCAGGCAAAGGTGAGCCGGGCGAGATCCTGTCCGCCAGTAAAGATGGCCTGGTGGTTGCCTGTGGTGACCAGGCACTGAGCCTGACCCGCCTGCAACTGCCCGGTGGCAAGGCGCTGAGCTTCAGCGACCTGTTCAACAGCCGCCGCGAGAAGTTCGCCGCCGGCAAGGTACTTGGCCAATGAACCCACGCCTCGCCGCCGCCCGTGCCCTTGCCGCTGTACTCAGCGGCAAGGCTTCATTGAACAGCTCGCTGCCGGCACAACTGGACAAGGTTGATGAGCGCGACCGCGGCCTGACCCAGGACCTGGCGTTCGGCACTGCCCGCTGGCAGCCCCGGCTCGACCTGCTGGCCGCCCAGCTGCTGCAGAAGCCGTTCAAAGCCGCAGACGCCGATGTGCAGGCGCTGCTGCTGGTCGGCCTGTACCAGCTGTTCTACACCCGTATTCCGGCCCACGCCGCAATTGGCGAGACCGTGGGTTGTGCCGACAAACTGAAGAAACCCTGGGCCAAGGGCCTGCTCAATGCCGTGCTGCGCCGCGCCCAGCGCGAAGGCGAAGCGCTGCTGGCCGGCATGGAGCGCGACCCCGTGGTACGCACCGCCCACCCGCGCTGGCTGCAAAAGGCGCTGAAGGCCTTCTGGCCAGAGCAGTGGGAGGCCATTTGCGCCGCCAACAATGCGCACCCGCCGATGATCTTGCGGGTCAACCGCCGTCATCACAGCCGTGACGCCTACCTGGGCCTGCTGGCCGACGCGGGCGTTGCCGCCAGCGCCTGCCCCTACAGCCGCGATGGCATCGTGCTGGCCGAAGCCTGCGACGTACGTGGCCTGCCAGGCTTCGCCGAGGGCTGGGTGAGTGTGCAGGACGAAGCCGCGCAGCTGTCCGCTGACTTGCTGGAGCTGGCCGCCGGCCAACGCGTGCTCGACGCCTGTTGCGCGCCCGGCGGCAAAACCTGCCACCTGCTGGAAGCCGAACCTGGCCTGGCCCACCTGACAGCCATCGACCTTGAGGCCAAGCGCCTGACCCGCGTGCGCGAGAACCTCGACCGCCTGCAGCTCGATGCCGAGCTGATCGCCTGCGACGCCCGCGACACTGCCAGCTGGTGGGACGGCAAACCGTTCCAGCGCATCCTGCTGGACGCCCCCTGCTCGGCCACTGGCGTGATCCGCCGCCACCCGGACATCAAGCTGACCCGCCAGGCCGACGACATTCCGGCCCTGGCCGCGCTGCAAGGTGAACTGCTCGATGCCCTGTGGCCCACACTGGAAGTAGGCGGCATGCTGCTGTATGCCACGTGCTCCAGCCTGCCGACCGAGAACACGCAAGTGATCGAGGCCTTCCTCGCCCGCACCCCCGGCGCGCGGGAGCTGGACCTGGCCACCGAGGCCGGCCTGCGCCAGCCGCACGGCCGCCAGTTGCTGGCCCAGGAAGGCGGCCACGACGGGTTCTACTATGCCAAGCTGATCAAGATCGCCGCCTCGCGCGGGTAAGCACAAAGGGTAGGGAGTAGCGGATGAAAATCATCATCCTCGGCGCAGGGCAAGTGGGCGGGACGCTGGCAGAGCACCTGGCCAGCGAGGCCAACGACATTACCGTGGTCGATACCGACGGCGACCGCCTGCGCGACCTGGGCGACCGCCTGGACATCCGCACCGTGCAAGGCCGCGGCTCGCTGCCGACGGTGCTGCGCCAGGCCGGTGCCGACGACGCCGACATGCTGGTGGCGGTAACCAACAGCGACGAAACCAATATGGTTGCCTGCCAGGTGGCCTATTCGCTGTTCCACACCCCGACCAAGATTGCCCGGGTACGCGAGTCGGCCTACCTGACCCGTGAAGAGCTGTTCGACAATGACCACATCCCGGTCGACGTGCTGATCAGCCCCGAGCAGGTGGTGACCAACTACATCAGGCGCCTGATCGAACACCCAGGGTCGCTGCAGGTGATCGACTTCGCCGAAGGCAAGGCGCAGCTGGTGGCCGTGAAGGCTTACTACGGCGGGCCGCTGGTGGGCCAGCAGCTGCGCCAGATCCGCGCGCACATGCCTAACGTGGATACCCGTGTGGCCGCCATTTTCCGCCGCGACCGGCCAATCACCCCGCGTGGCGACACGGTGATCGAAGCCGATGACGAGGTGTTCTTCATTGCCGCGAAAAAAGACATCCGGGCAGTGATGGGCGAGTTGCGTCGCATCGACCAGACCAACAAGCGCATCGTCATTGCCGGTGGTGGCCAAATTGGCGAGCGCCTGGCCGAAGCCATCGAAAGCCGCTATCAGGTGAAGATCATCGAGATGAGCCCGGCCCGCTGCCGGCACCTGTCCGATACGCTAGACAGCACCGTGGTGTTGCAGGGCAGCGCCTCGGACAGGGACCTGATGCTGGAAGAAAACATCGCCGACGCCGATATCTTCCTGGCCCTGACCAACGATGACGAAGCCAACATCATGTCGTCGCTGCTGGCCAAGCGCCTGGGTGCAGGCAAGGTGATGACCATCATCAACAACCCAGCCTACGTCGACCTGGTGCAGGGGGGTGAGATCGACATTGCCATCAGCCCGCAGCTGGCGACCATCGGCACCCTGCTGGCCCACGTGCGCCGGGGCGACATTGTCAGCGTGCACTCGCTGCGCCGTGGCGCAGCCGAAGCGATCGAGGCGGTGGCCCATGGCGATGCCAAGTCGAGCAAGGTCGTTGGCAAGGCGATAGCGGACATCAACCTGCCGCCGGGTACCACGATCGGCGCGATCATCCGTGCCGAAGAGGTCATGATTGCCCACGACAACACCCTGATCGAATCGGGTGACCATGTGATCCTGTTCGTTGTGGATAAAAAGCACATTCGCGATGTGGAGAAGCTGTTCCACGTCGGCTTGAGTTTCTTCTAGGAGCAAAGGGCATGCGCGAGTCGCTGGAGAAGATGCTGGCCAAGGGTGTGGATAACCCGTTGCTGCGTTTCGGGCTGGGCAAGGCCTGGCTGGATGAAGGTAACGGGGCAGAAGCTGCGGTGCACCTGGCGCGCTGTGTAGAGCAGGACCCGAAGTACTCGGCAGCCTGGAAGCTGCTGGGCAAGGCCTGTCAGTTGCAGGGTGACCTGCCAGCGGCGCGCAAGGCCTGGGAGGATGGGATCGTGGCGGCACAGGCCCACGGGGACAAGCAGGCCGAGAAAGAGATGACCGTTTTTCTCAAGAAGCTGAACAAGGCTTGAGATAGCCGGGGCTGCTTTGCAGCCCATCGCAGGCCAGCCAGCTCCCACAGGGGTCGCCTTAGGGCTGACAGGTGTTTGCCACAAGGTATGCAGCGCCTGTTAGAGCGAGCGCCGCCCGCGCGGCGCAATCGCGAGCT
>NZ_RHQO01000088.1:0-16241 GCF_003935475.1 Pseudomonas sp. p99-361
TCGCTGGAAGTGGGGCGCATTATAAGGGGATTCGAGAGGGCGTCAACCTTTAATTCAAATAAACTTTCAGGGCGCTTGAAAAGCAAAGCGGGGAGGCCTTTCGGCCTCCCCGCTTCTATATAGGTACACCGCCAGGCAATCACTCAGCCTTCAGCGTAACCCGCCCGAAGGACTTCTTACCCGCCTGGCACACATGCGTAGCACCCAGACCAAACAGGAAATCCTTGTCGACCACCACACCATCCACTTTCACTGCACCAGCACTCAGCAAGTCACGCGCCTGCGCCGAGTTCTTCACCAGACCAGCACGGTTCAGAACCGCAGCGATAGGCAGGTCTTCCGCCGAAACCACCTCTACCTCCGGCAGGTCTTCAGGCAGCTCGCCTTCTTTCATACGGTTGCCCGCAGCACGGTGCGCATTGGCGGCAGCCTCTTCACCATGGAAACGCGCGACTATCTCTTCCGCCAGCTTGATCTTGATGTCTCGCGGGTTGGCGCCATTGGCCACATCGGCGCGGAACTGCTCAATCTCTTCCATGGAGCGGAAGCTCAGCAGCTCGAAGTAACGCCACATGAGCGTATCCGGGATCGACACCAGCTTGCTGTACATCACGCCCGGCGCTTCCTGGATACCGACATAGTTGCCCAGCGACTTGGACATTTTCTTCACACCGTCCAGCCCTTCGAGCAAAGGCATGGTCACGATGGTCTGCGCTTCCTGGCCATAGGCACGCTGCAGTTCGCGCCCCATCAGCAGGTTGAACTTCTGGTCGGTACCACCCAGCTCGACGTCTGCTTTCAGCGCGACCGAATCGTAGCCCTGCACCAGCGGGTAGAGGAACTCGTGAATGGCAATCGGCTGGTTGGTGGTGTAGCGCTTGTCGAAGTCATCGCGCTCGAGCATGCGCGCCACCGTGTACTGCGAGGCCAGGCGAATAAAGTCGGCCGGGGTCAGCTTGTCCATCCAGGTGGAGTTGAAGGCGACTTCGGTCTTGGCCGGATCAAGAATCTTGAACACCTGCTGCTTGTAGGTCTCGGCGTTGTCCAGCACCTGCTCACGAGTCAGCGGCGGACGCGTTGCGCTCTTGCCGCTTGGGTCGCCGATCATGCCGGTGAAGTCGCCGATCAGGAAGATGACCTGGTGGCCCAGCTCCTGGAACTGACGCAGCTTGTTGATCAGCACCGTGTGCCCCAGGTGCAGGTCCGGGGCGGTCGGGTCGAAGCCGGCCTTGATGCGCAGAGGTTGGCCGCGCTTGAGCTTCTCAACCAGTTCCGACTCGACCAGTACTTCTTCCGCACCGCGCTTGATAAGCGCCAGCTGCTCTTCAACCGACTTCATAGACAAACCCGCAAGGCTCAGATTCAGGGGGAGCCAACCATACAAGATCGGCCGTCAAATACAAGTTTTGCAAAGGAATGTGACCCGGGCACAGGCTTGCGACGTCTACGCGCCCTTGCGTGAAAGTGGATTTGGTTATATTTTATACAGTTATTTCATCTTCATCATGTCATTCATCTATTCCATTTCACCTTTTTCAAAGTCACCTTACCCATGACCAACGAACCGCCTAAAGCGCCACCGCTTTATCCGAAGAGCCACCTGTTGGCCGCCAGCGGCATTGCCGCCCTGCTCAGCCTGGCTTTGCTGGTATTTCCGTCCAGCGAAGTGGAAGCCAAGAAAACCACCCTCAACCTCGAGCTGGAAAGCCCTGCCGAACAATTGAAGGACGAAGCCCGCGCTGCGCCCATGGTGCAGGCACAGGGTGAGCAAGGCTCACCTTTCGCCCAGATAGAAGCAGCCACACCCGAAACCCAGAAAGCCGAGCAGCCAACGCAAGACGCCAAACAGGTCGCCGACGCCGCCAAGCAACCAGGCCACCGCGAGGTTACCGTAGCGCGCGGCGATACCCTGTCCACGCTGTTTGCCAAGGTCGGCCTGCCAGCCAATGCCGTGCACGACCTGCTGGCCAGCAACAAGCAGGCCAAGCAGTTCACCCAACTCAAGCACGGCCAGGTCCTGCAGTTCGAACTCGACAAGGATGGCCAACTGGCCAGCCTGCACAGCAAGGTCAGCAACCTTGAAACCATCAGCCTGAGCAAAAGCGCCAAAGGCTTTACCTTCAACCGTGAAATCAGCAAGCCGGTGGTGCGTACTGCCTATGCCCACGGGGTCATCAAAAGCTCGCTGTCAGCATCTGCCCAGCGTGCCGGCCTTTCCCACAGCATGACCATGGACATGGCGCGCGTGCTGGGCTACGACATCGACTTCGCCCAGGATATTCGCCCAGGCGACGAGTTCGACGTGGTCTACGAGCAGAAGGTGATGGATGGCAAGGTCGTCGGCACGGGCAATATCCTTTCGGCGCGCTTCACCAACCGTGGCAAAACCTACACTGCCGTGCGCTACACCAACAAGCAGGGCAACACTACCTACTACACTGCCGACGGCAACAGCCTGCGCAAAGCCTTCATCCGCACCCCGGTGGACTTCGCCCGTATCAGTTCGCGCTTCTCCGCCGGCCGCAAGCACCCGATCCTGAACAAGATTCGCGCGCACAAGGGCGTTGACTACGCAGCCCCACGCGGCACGCCTATCAAGGCAGCAGGCGACGGCCGCATCGAACTGGCCGGGCGCCGCGGCGGCTACGGCAACACCGTGATCATCCAGCACGGTAACCGCTACAAGACGCTGTATGGCCACATGCAGGGCTTTGCCAAAGGCATCAAGACCGGTAGCATCGTCAAGCAGGGCCAGATCATCGGTTACATCGGCACCACCGGCCTTTCCACCGGGCCGCATCTTCACTATGAGTTCCAGGTCAACGGCGTGCATGTCGACCCCCTGAGCCAGAAGGTGCCAATGGCCGACCCGATCGCCAAGAACGAGCGTCAACGCTTCTTGCAGCAGAGTCAGCCACTGATCGCCCGCATGGATCAGGAAAAAGCCACCCTGCTCGCCGCGAACAAGCGCTAAGCCATGGCGCTTTACCTGGGGGTGATGTCCGGTACCAGCCTGGATGGCCTGGACATCGCCTTGGTCGAACAAGGCGAGCAGCTTGAACTGCTCGCCACGCTCTACCTGCCAATGCCCGCCAGCCTGCGCCAGGACTTGCTTGCCCTGTGCAGTAGCGGCCCTGACGAAATCGCCCGGGCAGCATTGGCGGAAAATCACTGGGCCACCCTTGCGGCCGAGGGTATACGCCAGCTGCTCGCTCAGCAGGGCCTGCAGGCTGACGCCATACGCGCCATTGGTAGCCATGGTCAGACGGTCCGTCACGAACCCGCCCGCGGCTTCACCGTACAGATCGGTAACCCCGCGCTGCTCGCCGAGCTTACTGGTATCAGCGTGGTAGCCGACTTCCGCCGCCGCGATGTGGCCGCCGGCGGGCAAGGCGCGCCACTTGTCCCGGCCTTCCACGAAACCCTGTTCAGCCACCTGGGCCAACGGGTAGCGATTCTCAATGTGGGCGGTTTCAGCAACCTCAGCCTGCTCGAGCGGGATGCACCGGTGCATGGCTTTGATTGTGGCCCAGGCAATGTTTTGCTGGATGCCTGGGTCGAGCGCAAACGCGGCCAGGCTTACGATGCCGACGGTGCCTGGGCTGCCACCGGCGTGGTGCAGGCCGATTTGCTGCATGCATTGATGAGCGACCCGTTCTTCGCGGGCAGCGGCCCCAAGAGTACCGGCCGTGAGGTGTTCAACCTGCCTTGGCTCGACCGCCACCTCGCCGGCCTGCCCGCCTACCGGGACGAGGATGTGCAGGCGACACTGCTGGAGCTGACCGCACGCAGCATCATCGACTCGCTGGAAAAAGCGCAACAAGGCACCGAAGCGCTGTTGGTCTGCGGTGGAGGCGCCCGCAACGGTGCGCTGATGGCCCGCCTCGGCCAACTGCTGCCCACTGCACGTGTTACAAGCACCAGCGCCCATGGCGTAGACCCTGACTGGGTCGAAGCCATGGCCTTTGCCTGGCTGGCCCATTGCTGCCTGGAGGGCATCGCCGCCAACCGCCCCAGCGTCACTGCCGCCAGGGGCCTACGCGTACTCGGCGCAATCTACCCGGCATGACACCCGGGCAGAAAGCAAAACGCCGCGCAATTGCGCGGCGTTTTCGTATCGGCCCGAATTCAGATCGAGAACGACGACCCGCAACCGCAGGTGGTGGCGGCATTCGGGTTCTTGATCACAAAGCGCGAACCTTCCAGGCCTTCCTGGTAGTCCACTTCGGCACCGGCCAGGTACTGGAAGCTCATCGGGTCGACCACCAGGGAAACGCCTTCGCGCTCGACGATGGTGTCGTCTTCAGCCACGTCTTCATCGAAGGTGAAGCCGTACTGAAAGCCCGAGCAACCGCCACCGGTCACGAACACCCGCAGCTTCAGACGTTCATTGCCTTCCTCATTGACCAGGTTCTTCACCTTCTGGGCTGCGCCATGGGTGAATTCCAGGCCGGTAGGGGTGAAGGTTTCGACGCTCATGTTGATTCTCCCGGCGCGGTAGCCGCCATATAACTCTCGATGACGCGCATTATCCGCTTTCCCGAGAAAATTGGTCAACAATACGTAAGCCGCAAGCGACAACCTACACGCCGCAAGCTCCACCCGCAGGGGTGTTGCTCGCGGCGTCTGTCACGGCAGCAGGCCTGCGTGGGACAGGCCCATGCGCTCATCCAGACCAAACAGGATGTTGAGGTTCTGCACTGCCTGCCCCGAAGCCCCCTTCACCAGGTTGTCGATCACCGACAGCACCACTACCAGGTCCCCGCCCTGCGGGCGATGAACGGCAATGCGGCAAACGTTGGCACCGCGCACGCTGCGGGTTTCCGGGTGGCTACCGGCCGGCATCACGTCGACGAACGGCTCATCGGCGTAGCGCTTCTCGAACAGCGCCTGCAGGTCGACCGAAGTATCGGCCACGTTCGCGTACAGGGTGGCGTGGATACCACGGATCATCGGTGTCAGGTGCGGCACGAACGTCAGCCCGATGTCCTTGCCGGCCGCCTGGCGCAGGCCCTGGCTGATTTCCGGCAAGTGGCGATGCCCCTTGACGGCATAGGCCTTCATGCTTTCACCGGCTTCGCAGAACAGCGAACCCACTGCCGCACCACGCCCGGCGCCGCTGACACCCGACTTGCAGTCGGCGATCAGCCGCGCGGGGTCGGCCAGACCCGCTTCCAGTAACGGCAGGAAACCGAGCTGGGTGGCGGTCGGGTAGCAACCCGGCACGGCAATCAGACGCGCCTGGCGAATCTTCTCGCGGTTCACTTCGGGCAGGCCATACACGGCATCCTTGAGCAGTTCAGGCGCGCCATGCGGCTGACCGTACCACTTGCCCCACTCGGTGGCATCCTGCAGACGGAAGTCAGCCGACAGGTCGATCACCTTGGTACCCGCCGCCAGCAATTCGCCGGCCAGTGCGTGGGCAACGCCATGCGGTGTGGCGAAGAACACGACGTCGCAAGCAGCCAGCGCCTTGCTGTCGGGTACGCTGAACGCCAGCCCGTCATAGTGGCCGCGCAGGTTCGGGTACATGTCTGCCACCGCCACGCCCGCCTCCGAGCGCGAAGTGATGACAGCCACTTCGGCCTGTGGATGCTGTGCCAGCAGACGCAACAGTTCGACGCCGGTGTAACCGGTGCCGCCAACAATACCGACCTTGATCATAACGCTTGCCCCTTATCAACGAGCCGTCTGGAAAGCGCACGATAATAGGGGCGCGAGGCGCCTGTAACAACTCTCCGGGTGTCCCTTCCGGCGCCCGACCACTACTATCTGACGACCGTGATTATCTGAAGGAACACCCTCCATGCTTTACCTATGGATCAAAGCGCTGCATATCGTCAGCGTAGTCTGCTGGTTCGCCGGCCTGTTCTATCTGCCGCGGCTGTTCGTCTACCACGCCCAGAGCCAGGACAGCATCAGCCAAGAACGCTTCGTGACCATGGAGCGCAAGCTCTACCGCGGCATCATGAACCCGGCAATGATCGCCACCTATGTATTTGGCGCCTGGATGCTCTACCTCAACCCCGGCTGGCTGAGCCAGGGCTGGCTGCATGCCAAGCTGACCCTGGTAATCCTGCTCACCGGCTACCATCACGTGTGTGGCGCCCAGCGCAAACGCTTCGCCAGCGGCACCAACACACGCAGCCACGTCTATTATCGCTGGTTCAACGAAGTGCCCGTGCTCATCCTGCTGGGCATCGTGATTCTGGTGGTGGTCAAGCCGTTCTGACACAGCCACCTCAACTATCAGCAAGCCCAGCCGCGCTGCCAGGCCATTGGCCCCCGGGCCTTGTAGCAAAACGCAGCACCTGGCACGGGCAAGCTGTACACTAGGCGCCCTCTTCCGCCCCCAGGAGCCTTGCATGTCCCGTTACGCCATGATCACTGGTGCTTCCAGCGGCCTGGGCCTGGCCCTGGCGGAAGCGCTGGCACGGCGTGGACGCAACCTGATCCTGGTGGCACGCCAGCGCGAAACGCTGGAACCGGTCGCCCTCGAGCTGACCCAACGCTTTGGCGTAGAGGTACTGTTCCGCGCCTGCGACCTCAGCCAGCCGCTGCGCCTGTCAGGTTTCGTGCTGGAGCTGGAAGAAGGCGAGCGGCGCATCGACCTGCTGGTCAACTGTGCCGGTTTGCGCACCTACGGCCCATTCCTGGCCCATGAGTGGGCCGACGAGCAAGACCTGCTCGAGGTCAACGTGCTGGCCATGAGCCGGCTATGCCATGCAATCGGCAACCTGATGGCTGTGCAGGGTGGCGGGCAGATTCTCAACGTTGCAGGCCTGGCCGGGGTCGCACCTGGGCCATGGATGGCGGCCTATGCCGCCAGCAAAGCCTACGTGCTGAGCTTTTCCCAGGCACTGCGCGAGGAGCTCAAGCGCGCCGGCATCAAGGTCTCGGTACTGTGCCCCGGCCCGGTATGCTCTGCACGGCGGCGCATCCCCCGCCTGGATGGCAAGCCACGCTGCCTGAGCCCCGAGGAAGTGGCCCTGTACACGGTGCGGGCGCTGGACAGGAACCGCGCCCTGATCATGCCAGGGCGGCGCAACCGCTGGCTGGCCTTCGCCCCCCGTCTGCTGCCACGCTGGCTGGTACGCAAACTGGCCGGCGCCATTCACCGCCGCTATTGCCCGGCCGGCATGGAATAGCCACTGGGCGATTGGCGCTTGGCTGAGTACACTCGGCCCGACCCTCACCATGGAGCAAGTGCTGTGGACGATTTATTCATCAAGATCATCAACCGGGAGATCCCGGCGAAGATCATCTACGAGGACGACCAGGTTCTGGCGTTCCACGACATCGCCCCCCAGGCGCCCGTGCATTTTCTGGTCATCCCGAAAAAGCATATTCCGACCCTCAACGACCTGACCGAAGAGGACAAAGGCCTGGCTGGCCACATCCTGTTCACCGCCCAGCGCCTGGCCAAGGAACTTGGCTGTGATGACGGTTTCCGCGTGGTCATGAACTGCAACGAGCAGGGCGGCCAGACCGTCTACCACATCCATATGCACGTGCTCGGCCAGCGCCAGATGAACTGGCCGCCGGGCTGATCCACGGCAAGCGACCCCGCCGCTATTGCGGTAAACTGTCGGGCACATTCTTGCGGAGGTGCCCGATGGCTACCGAACGTCACTACTCGCCGCTCGACCGCTTGTTGCTGCAGGCCGATACCGCCATGCGCACCTTGCTGCCCTTCAGCGGCCAACCCGCCCGGCCGTCACCGGCCATCATCCAGCCAGACGCCAACCTGGACGAACAGCAAACCCGCCACATTGCCGGGCTGATGCGCATCAACCATACCGGTGAAGTCTGCGCCCAGGCGCTGTACCAAGGTCAGGCCCTGACGGCCAAGCTGCCCGAAGTGCGCAAGGCCATGGAACATGCCGCCGAGGAAGAAATCGACCACCTGGCGTGGTGCGAGCAACGCATTCGCCAGCTGAACAGCCACCCAAGTGTGCTCAACCCCCTGTTCTATGGCATGTCCTTCGGCATCGGCGCACTGGCCGGGCTGGTCAGCGACAAGGTCAGCCTGGGTTTCGTCGCCGCCACCGAGCACCAGGTATGCAAGCACCTGGACGAACACCTTGAGCAGTTGCCGCAAGAAGACGAAAAGTCCCGCGCCATTCTCGAGCAGATGCGCGTCGACGAAGAGCAGCACGCCGAGTCCGCCCTGGAAGCCGGTGGCTACCTTTTCCCTGCTCCTGTGCGCTTCGGTATGAGCTTGCTGGCCAAGGTCATGACCAAGAGCACCTACCGCATCTGAAGGCTGCCCCATGACGGACCGAATCGACGCCAAGGACCTGGCGCGTGCCGTGCAAGCCGGCGTTCTCCAGCCTGGCCAGGACCAGGCCCTGCTGGCGTTCCTGCGCCAGCAACCGCCAGCACGCGGTACCTTTCAGCTGGCCCATGTCGCCTTCTACTTCGGCGCCATGCTGATCATGGCGGCCATGGGCTGGTTGCTCACCGAGGCCTGGATGAGCATCGGCGACGCCGCACTGCTGGTCATCGCCAGCCTGTACATCGGGCTGATCACCTTGTTTGCCCTCAACTTGCAGCGGCGTGCGCAGCCCGTAGCCGCCGGGGTACTGGCCGCCGTCGCGGTCAGTATCGTGCCGCTGGCAGTGTTCGCCATCGAACGCTTGGCGGGTTGGTGGCCAATGGATGACACCCAGGCCAACTACCACCACTACTACACCTACGTGCAAGGCGGCTGGCTGGCGATGGAGGCGGCCACGGTAGTGGCCGGTTTGCTGATGCTGCGGTTGATCCCTTACCCGTTCATCGTCATGCCGATCGCCGTGGCCCTATGGTTCATGTCGATGGACATGACTGAGTGGCTCTTCGGCTCGCCGTTCAGCTGGGCGCAGCGCCGTCAGGTTTCGCTGTGGTTCGGCCTGGGAATGCTGGTGGTGTTCCTGCTGGTGGACGGCCGTACACGCGAGGACTATGCCCGCTGGGGGTACCTGGCAGGGCTGGCGGCATTCTGGGGCGGGCTGACGCTACTGGACAGCGGCAGCGAGCTGGGCAAGGCGCTGTACTGCCTGATAAACATTGCGCTGATGGGCATGGCAGTGCTGCTGCGCCGGCCGGTGTTCATGGTGTTCGGCGCGCTGGGGGTTGCGGCCTACCTGGGCTACCTGGCGTATGAGGTATTCGCGCAATCGCTGCTGTTCCCGGTCGTGGTGACGCTGATCGGGCTGGGGGTCATCTGGCTGGGGCTGGTCTACCAGAAGCGCCGGGAGCGGTTGAGCCGCGCAATGCGCAGCGGCTTGCCGGCATGGCTTCGCTCTGCATTACCGGCACTGCGCAGCTGATGGTATCGGGGCCGCTTGGCGGCCCCAAAAAACCCGGCTTCAACCCAACTCTACAATCTCGTACCCGTGGGTAATCTCGACCCCGGCACGCTCGAGCATGATCGACGCAGAGCAGTACTTCTCTGCCGACAGCTCTACCGCGCGCTTGACCTGCGCTTCTTTCAGCCCGCGCCCCTTAACGACGAAGTTCATGTGGATCTTGGTGAACACTTTCGGGTCTTCACTGGCGCGCTCGGCTTCCAGAAACGCCTCGCAGCTCTCCACCGCCTGGCGCGACTTCTTCAGAATGCTGACCACGTCAAAGCTGCTGCAGCCACCCAACCCCAACAGCAGCATCTCCATAGGGCGCACACCCAGGTTGCGGCCGCCGGCCTCGGGCGGGCCATCCATCACGACGACATGGCCGCTGCCCGATTCGCCGAGAAACATTGCCTCACCGGCCCACTGGATACGTGCCTTCATCTACCTGGACTCCTGATATTCGGAAAAGGGTGTCAGCTTAGACCTTGTGTGGCTGTGGGAAAAGTACGAGAGGACTCGGTTTAGTACCGAAACATCTTGTAGTGTCTGATAAGCTGGCGCCAAATGACTGGCGCCTGCCGCTGTCGATTTACAAAAAATACCCAAGCCTAGTATCGAACAGGACTTCGTGATGGTTGCCTCTGCCCTACCCGCAAAGATCAAGAACATCGACAAGTTGCTGGTGCACTGCCAGCGCCGCCGCTTCACCGCAAAAAGCAACATCATCTGCGCTGGCGACCGGGCCGAAACACTGTCGTTCATCATCAAGGGGTCGGTCACCATCATCATCGAAGACGATGACGGTCATGAAATGATCATCGCCTACCTCAACCCGGGCGATTTCTTTGGCGAGCTGGGGCTGTTCGAGCCCGTTGAGGGTGAGCAGCAGCGCAGCGCCTGGGTACGGGCGAAGACGGAATGCGAAGTGGCCGAGATCAGTTACGAGAAATTTCGCGAAGTGGCGCGCCAGGACCCGGAAATTCTCTACGCCCTGGGCAGCCAGATGGCCCAACGCCTTCGTAATACCACACGCAAGGTCGGCGACCTGGCGTTCTTCGACGTAACCGGCCGCGTCGCCCGCTGCCTGCTGGAGCTGTGCAAGCAGCCCGACGCCATGACCCATCCGGATGGCATGCAGATCAAGATCACCCGCCAGGAAATCGGCCGCATCGTCGGTTGCTCGCGGGAAATGGTCGGCCGCGTGCTCAAAGACCTCGAAGAGCGCAGCCTGGTCCATGTCAAAGGCAAGACCATGGTGATCTACGGTACCCGCTAATCCCTGGGCAGGTCGGCCAAGACCTTGGCGTAAGCTTGCGAAAGGCGCTGGAACCAGGGCACTGCGGGCGCCACTTCGTGCAAGGCAATGTGTGCGTCGGCGCGGCAACGCTGCTCCAGCTCGCAGCATTCGTTGAAACGGTTGACCGCCGCCACCATCGCCTCACGTTCGTTGTCCAGTAACAACGCGCCGTGCACCAGTACCACCGGGCGTTTGCCGCCCAGGCCCTGGCGCCAGCGCTGGGCGGTACCGACCAGCTTGCGGCCATTGAGGTTGACGTTGTAGCGGCCATCGCAAAAGGCGCCGTCGATTTCCCCCACCGACGCTACCCCGCCCCACTCGCGCAACACATCGCACAGTGGCAGGCACAGGCGCTCATAAGCGGTTTCGATACGGCCATGGTCGCCTTCGCTGGGCGGCGCGGCATAGACAAGCGCCACGTTCACGGTGGCATGCGACTGCGGTACCGGCTCACCACCGGTTTCACGCAACAGTACCGGCCAGCCGGCGATCGCCAGCTCTGCGCAGGCTGTTTCGAAATTGGCCAACCGGCTCATGCGCCGGGGCATGACCAAGGCATGGTCAGTGGGGCGCCAGAACAGCACACCACTCTCGCGTTCGCCGCGGCAAACGGCGGCCAGCAGGTCCTGCTCGGCGTGCAAGCCCTGCTCGACGGTCAGGGCCAGGGGTTGATCGCTCATCGCTCCACCTTGGATGTTGTTTTCAAGGGCCTCTTGCCGGGCCTGTAAAAAAGCCGGCAATCACGCCGGCTTCATTGCAATCAGTCCAGTTGCTGAACAGTTTTCTTCACCTGGTCCGGGAAGAACAGCCGCTGCAGCTCCAGCCCAGGTTGTTCGGCGCGCATGAATGCCTCACCCACCAGGAACGAATAAACGTCATTGATCGCCATCAGCTCGACATCGGCCCGGTTCAAGATACCGCTCTCGGTAATTGCCAGGCGATCACGCGGTATGCGCGGCAGCAGGTCGAGGGTGGTTTCCAGGCTGACTTCAAAGGTGTGCAGGTTGCGGTTGTTCACGCCCACCAGCGGTGTATCCAGGGTTTTCAGCGCACGCTCCAGCTCATCGCCATCGTGCACTTCTACCAGTACATCGAGGCCGACGTCATTGGCGGTGGCGGCCAGTTCGGCCATCTTCACGTCATCCAGCGCCGACACGATCAGCAGCACGCAGTCCGCACCCAAGGCCCGCGCCTCGACGATCTGGTAGGGGTCGATCATGAAATCCTTGCGGATCACGGGCAGGGAAACCGCCGCACGAGCCTGCTGCAAGTACTCATCGGCACCCAGGAAGTAATCCACATCGGTCAGCACCGACAGGCAGGTAGCACCGCCTTTCTCATAGCTGACAGCGATTTCCGCCGGCCTGAAGTCTTCACGGATCACGCCCTTGCTGGGCGAGGCCTTCTTGATTTCGGCAATCACCGCAGGCTGCTTGCGCTTGGCCTGCTCGATCAAGGCATTGGCAAAGCCCCGGGGAGCGTCAGCGGCCTTGGCCAGGCCCTCCAGTTCGCGAAGGCTGACCCGCGCGCTGCGCTCGGCCACTTCCTGGAACTTGCGGGCAATGATCTTTTCCAGCACCGTCGGCACGCTCATGCTTCGTTCTCCACCTTGAATACTGCAGTAAATGCACCCAATTCCTGCAGCTTTTCCCAGGCCAGGCCGGTGTGCAGTACGTCATGGGCCAGTTCCACACCGGCTTTCAGGCTCATGGCATGGTCAGCGGCATACAGCGCCGCACCGGCATTGAGCACGATCATCTCGGCAGCTTTCTGGCCGTTTTCAGTCTTGCGGCGGCCCAGTGCATCACGGATCAGTTCCAGTGACGCCTGCGGGCTCTCAACGGCCAGGCCATGCAGGCTCTGGCTTTTCATGCCGAGGTCTTCCGGCTCGACCCAGTATTCGGTGATCTGGTCGTTCTTCAGCTCGGCCACAAAGGTGGGGGCAGCCAGGCTGAACTCATCCAGGCCATCCTTTGAGTGCACCACCAGCACATGCTTGCTGCCCAGGCGCTGCAGCACCTCGGCCAACGGCCGGCACAGGGCCTGAGCGAACACGCCGACCACCTGGTGTTTCACCCCGGCCGGATTCGTAAGCGGGCCGAGCATGTTGAACAGGGTACGCATACCCAGCTCGCGGCGCGGGCCAGCGGCGTGCTTCATTGCCGAGTGATGGCTTTGCGCGAACATGAAGCCGATCCCCAGGCTGTCGATGCAGCGGCCCACTTGCGTTGGCGTCAGGTTCAGGTAGATACCGGCAGCTTCCAGCAAGTCGGCACTGCCGCTCTTGCCCGACACCGCGCGGTTGCCATGCTTGGCCACTGGGCAGCCCGCCGCCGCCAGCACGAACGACGAAGCGGTGGAAACGTTGAAGATGTTGGCACCGTCACCGCCGGTACCGACGATATCCACCACACCCTCCAGGCTCTGCAGTTCGACCTTGTCGGCCAGCTCGCGCATCACCGATACCGCGCCCACGATCTCGTCGATGCTCTCGCTTTTCATGCGCATGCCCATCAGGAAGGCGCCGATCTGCGCCTCGCTGCACTGGCCTGTCATGATCTGGCGCATCACATCGCGCATTTCTTCGGTCGAAAGGTCCAGCTGGCCAACGATACGGCTCAGCGCGCTTTTGATATCCATATTCAATCCTTAGCGGCGGCCGCCGGTCTGCTTGAGGAAGTTGGCGAACAGCTCGTGGCCCTGCTCGGTGAGGATCGACTCAGGGTGGAACTGCACCCCTTCGATGTTCAGCGTTTTGTGGCGCAGGCCCATGATCTCGTCGACCGAACCATCTGCATGGGCCGTCCAGGCGGTCACTTCCAGGCAGTCAGGCAGGGTGTCGCGCTTGACCACCAGCGAGTGGTAGCGGGTCACCGTCAGCGGGTTGTTGAGGCCGGCAAACACGCCGAGGTCGCGGTGGAGTACCGGGCTGGTCTTGCCATGCATCACCTGGCGAGCCCGGACCACGTCACCACCAAAGGCCTGGCCGATGGACTGGTGGCCCAGGCATACGCCGAGGATCGGCAGCTTGCCGGCGAAATGCAGGATGGCCTCGATGGACACGCCCGCCTCGCTCGGCGTGCACGGGCCAGGGGAGACGACGATCCGCTCGGGGTTCAGGGCTTCGATCTGGGCAATGGTCAGTTCGTCATTGCGAACGACCTTGACCTCGGCACCCAGCTCGCCAAGGTACTGCACAACGTTGTAAGTAAATGAGTCGTAGTTGTCGATCATCAGTAACATGGTGTTAAACCTCTTGAACTTACTGACTTCAAATTCGAACCTCCCTCTGCCCGCCATAGCGGTGGCTGTGCCACTTGAGGGCGAGGAACAGGAAGGCAAACAGGGGCGGGCCGGACTGGCCGGCAGGGGATAAAGTCAGGCGCGCCAACGCCAACGGGCGTGGGCCTTGATTACGCGCATCAAGAGTTTGCTGACGATCAACACAGGGTAGGTCTCGCTCATACGTCACGGCACAGTAGCCTACCGGCGCGGCGGGCGCAATATGCCTGTAAACACGGGGAAACGAATGGACTTGGGAGCGAAGCCCCACGATTTGCTAATGTCGATCAGGTTGTTCTCATAAAAACAAAGAAAAGGATGTTCCGCGATGAGAAAAGCTCCACTTTTGCGCTTTGCCTTCGCTTCATTAGCCCTGGCCTGCAGCCAGGCCTTTGCTGCCCCCTCGCCCTATTCCACGCTGATCGTATTCGGCGACAGCCTGGCAGATGCCGGGCAGTTCCCCGACCTGACAGGTGGCACCTCCGGCGCCCGCTTCACCAACCGTGATGCCGACGGCAATTTTGCCCCGGTGTCGCCGATGATCCTCGGTGGGCGGTTGGGTATCGACCCCAACGCGCTGAACCCCTCCACCTCGGTCGGTGTTCGCCCCGACGGCAACAACTGGGCGGTAGGGGGCTACACCACGCAACAGATTCTTGATTCGATCACCGAAACCTCCAGAACCGTCATTCCACCCGGCAACCCAGGCGCCGGGACGGTGTTGCGAGAGAAGCCTGGCTACCTGGCCAACGGGCTGCGCGCCGACCCCAATGCCCTGTACTACCTGACCGGCGGCGGCAACGACTTTCTGCAAGGTCTGGTCAACAGCCCGGCCGACGCAGTGGCGGCCGGTGCTCGGCTGGCCGCCAGCGCTCAGGCCCTGCAACAGGGCGGCGCACGCTACATCATGGTCTGGCTGCTACCCGACCTTGGCCAAACACCGAACTTCAGCGGCACGCCGCAACAGAACCCGCTCTCGTTGCTGTCCGGGGCGTTCAATCAATCGCTGCTGGGCCAGCTGAGGCAGATCGATGCCCAAGTCATCCCCCTGAACATCCCTGTGTTGCTGAGCGAGGCCTTGGCCAGCCCCAGCCAGTTCGGCCTGGCACCTGACCAGAACCTGGTCGGCACTTGCTACAGCGGGCAAGGCTGCGTGGGCAACCCGGTCCATGGCATCGACGGCACCACGCCAGACCCGACCCGGCTACTGTTCAACGATTCGGTGCACCCGACCATCGCCGGCCAGCAACTGATTGCCGATTACGCCTACTCGATCCTGTCCGCGCCATGGGAACTGTCCCTGCTGCCGGAAATGGCCCACGCCAGCCTGCGTGCCCACCAGGATGAATTGCGTAGCCAATGGCAAACGCCATGGCAGGCGATCGGCCAGTGGCAAGCGTTTGTCAGCAGCGGCGCCCAGGACCTGGACTTCGACAGCCAGGGCAGCGCGGCCAGCGGCGATGGCCGGGGCTACAACCTGACCGTGGGTGGCAGCTACCGCCTGAACGATGCCTGGCGCCTGGGGCTCGCGGGCGGCGTCTACCGGCAGAAACTGGAAGCAGGCACGCAAGATTCGGACTACAAGCTCGACAGCTACCTGGCCAGCGCCTTCGCCCAGTACCGGCAGGACCGCTGGTGGGCCGATGCAGCGCTGACAGCCGGGCACCTGGACTATAGCGACCTCAAGCGCACCTTTGCCCTGGGCGTGAACGACCGTAGCGAAAAGGGCGACACCGACGGTGAAGCCTGGGCGATGTCCGCACGGCTGGGCTACAACCTGGCGGCGGACAGCAGCAACTGGCAACTGGCGCCGTTCATCAGCGCCGACTACGCGCGGGTCAAGGTGGACGGCTACAACGAGAAGAGCGGGCGCTCCACAGCCCTGGGTTTCGATGACCAGGAGCGCACGTCTCGCCGCCTGGGCGTGGGGCTGCTGGGCAGCGTGCAGGTGCTGCCCTCTACCCGGCTGTTCGCCGAGGTGGCGCAAGAGCATGAGTTCGAGGATGACCAGCAGGACGTGACCATGCACCTGACCAGCTTGCCGGCGAATGACTTCACCCTGACCGGGTATACGCCACACAGCGACCTGACCCGGGCCAGCCTGGGGGTAAGCCATGAAGTGGTGGCGGGGGTGCATTTGCGCGGCAACTACAATTGGCGCAAGAGTGATGAGCTGACGCAGCAGGGGGTGAGTCTGGGGGTTAGCGTCGATTTCTAAGCCAGCCTGTACCGGTCCCATCGCCGGCAAGCCTCCCACGGGGATCGCATCAGGGCTGACAGGTGTTTGCCACAAGGTATGCAGCGCCTGTTAGAGCGAGCGCCGCCCG
>NZ_RHQO01000089.1:0-16081 GCF_003935475.1 Pseudomonas sp. p99-361
GATTGCGCCGCGCGGGCGGCGCTCGCTCTAACAGGCGCTGCATACCTTGTGGCAAACACCTGTCAGCCCTAAGGCGATCCCTGTGGGAGCTGGCTTGCCGGCGATAGGGTCAGACCTGCCTACCTCAGGGCAGCTCGCGGCACCGGTAGAACGCTGTCAGCACCTTCACCAGGTGCGCCAGGTCATGGCTACCACACAGCTCGCGAATCGAGTGCATGGCAAAGGTCGGCAAACCGATATCCACGGTGCGCACACCCAGGTGGCTGGCCGTGATCGGCCCGATGGTCGAGCCACAGCCCATGTCGCTGCGTACCACGAAGCTCTGCACGGGCACTTCTTCGGCCATGCACAGGTGGCGGAAGAACCCAGCGGTTTCGCTGTTGGTGGCGTAACGCTGGTTGTTGTTCACCTTGATCACTGGCCCGGCGTTGAGTTTGGGCCCATGGTTGCCGTCGTGCTTGTCGGCATAGTTGGGGTGCACGCCGTGGGCGTTGTCGGCCGATACCATCAGCGAACGCTGGATGGTGCGCACGTAGGTGTCGCCGTCGGGCAGCAGGCGTTGCAGGGTCTGCTCCAGCATCGGGCCATCGGCGCCGCAGGCCGAGCAGCTACCGACCTCTTCATGGTCGGTGCACACCAGCACGCAGGTTTCGTCGCTGTCGGCGGCCAGCAGTGCCTGCAGGCCGGCGTAGCACGACAGCAGGTTATCCAGGCGGGCCGCGGCGATGAAGTCGCCATTCAGGCCGACCAAGGCGGCCTGCTGGGTGTCGTAGAAGCTCAGTTCGTAGTCCAGCACCACGTCGGCGATCAGCTCGTGTTCACGGGCCAGTTGCTCGGTGAGCAAGGCGCGGAAGTCGATGCGTTCGTCACCGGCCACCTGGGCCAGAATCGGCGGCAGTTCGTTCTGCTGGTTGATCGCCCAGCCCTCATTGGCGGTGCGGTTCAGGTGGATGGCCAGGTTGGGGATGATGGCAATGGGCAGTTTGAAGTCGATGAGTTGGCTTTCGACCTTGCCATCACGGCGGTAGGTGACCCGCCCGGCCAGCGACAGGTCGCGGTCGAACCACGGCGCCAGCAGGGCGCCGCCATACACTTCCACACCCAGTTGCAAAAAGCCTTGGCGCTGCAGCTCGGGCTGCGGCTTGACCCGCAGGCAAGGGCTGTCGGTATGCGCGCCGACCATGCGGATACCGTGGTGTAGCGGGGCTTGCTTGCCCAACTTGATGGCGATGATCGATGAATCGTTGCGGGTAACGTAGTAGCGCCCGCCCGGCACCGTGGCCCAGCTATCACGCTCGTCCAGGCGCTGGTAACCGGCTGCCTCCAGGCGTTGGGCCAGGCTGGCGGTGGCATGGAAGGGCGTGGGGGAGGCCTTGAGAAAGTCGATAAGGCCAGAATTCAGTGCATCGCGCATAACTCACTCCAATTCGAGCTTCAAGCTATAAGCTTCAAGCCATAAGCTACAAGTCGTAAGCTGCAAGCTTCAAGCAAAGGCAGTCCGCGGAGCAAGCTTCCACGCGATCTGTCTTTGCTTTTTCTTGCAGCTTGCAGCTTGCAGCTTGCAGCTTGAAGCTTGAAGCTTGCAGCTTGCAGCTTGCAGCTTAAAAAGGTGCAGGGCACTCGAACTTCAGCCGTTGCCCGGAAACCGGGTGGGTGAAGCTCAGCATCGAGGCGTGCAGGCACAACCGCTCATGCGCCGCCAATGCCTGCGGGTTGGCATACAGGCGATCGCCCAGCAACGGGTGCCCGATCGACAGCATGTGCACGCGCAACTGGTGTGAACGCCCGGTGATCGGGGTCAGCTCCACCCGGCAGTGGTCGCCACAGCGCTCTACGATGCGCCAGAAGGTCAGGGCATGCTTGCCTTGCTCATGGTCGACCACGTGGCGGGGCTTGGTCGGCGGGTCGTAGCGCAGCGGCAGGTCGATGCTGCCGCTGTCCAGCGCCGGCTGCCCCCAGCACAACGCGGTGTAGGCTTTTTCGGTTTCACGGTCGTGGAACTGGCGCGACAGCTCGCGGTGGCTGTCGGCATCGCGGGCCAGCAGGATGATGCCCGACGTTTCCCAGTCCAGGCGGTGCACGATCAGGGCGTCGGGGTAGCCGTTTTGCTGCAGGCGGGTGATCAGGCAGTCCTTGTTGTCGTCGGCGCGGCCAGGCACCGACAGCAGCAGCGTCGGCTTGTTGATCACCAGGATGGCGGCGTCTTCGTGCAGGATCTGGATGTTCGACAGCGGCATTGCTCGGTCTCGGTTATATCAGGGGAAAACAGCGGGGCCGCTTTGCGGCCCTTTCGCGACACAAGGCCGCTCCCACAGGGGAGTGCATAACCCTTGTGGGAGCGGCCTTGTGTCGCGAAAGGGCTGCAACGCAGCCCCGGCTTTTTTGCCGAATCAACGATCCGGCAAGGTAATGTTCAGCTCCAGAATGGAGCAGCTGCCCTGGTTCTCCAGCTCGATATGCACGTCGTCATTGCCGATGTTCACATACTTGCGGATCACTTCCAGCAGTTCTTTCTGCAGCTCCGGCAGGTAGTCCGGCTCGCTGCGCTGGCCGCGCTCGTGCGCCACGATGATCTGTAGACGCTCTTTCGCCACCGACGCACTGGTCTGTTTCTGTCTGCCACGAAAGAAGTCAAAAAGGTTCATGGTTTATTTGCTCCCGAAAATGCGCTCGAAGAATCCTTTCTTCTGTACATCGATGAAGCGCATTGGCTTCTCTTTGCCCAACAGGCGGTCGACTGCATCGCTGTAGGCCTGGCCAGCGTCGCTCTGGTCATCGAGGATGACCGGTATACCCTGGTTGGAAGCCTTGAGCACAGCCTGAGACTCCGGGATGACGCCTTTGAGTTTGATCGACAGGATTTCTTCGACGTCGGCCACGCTGAGCATTTCGCCCTTCACCACGCGCTCGGGATGGTAGCGGGTGATCAGCAGGTGCTCCTTGATCGGCTCTTCGCCGTTCTCGGAACGGCGCGATTTGCTCGACAGGATACCCAGCATGCGGTCCGAGTCACGTACCGACGACACTTCAGGGTTGGTCACGACAATCGCTTCGTCGGCGAAATACATCGCCAGGTGCGCGCCTTTCTCGATACCGGCCGGCGAGTCGCAGATCACGTACTCGAAGTCCTTTTTCAGGTCCATCAGTACCTTTTCCACGCCTTCCTGGGTCAGCGCGTCCTTGTCACGGGTCTGGCTGGCGGCCAGCACGTACAGGTTCTCGAGGCGCTTGTCCTTGATCAGGGCCTGCTGCAGGTTGGCTTCGCCGTTGACCACGTTGACGAAGTCGTACACCACGCGGCGTTCGCAGCCCATGATCAGGTCGAGGTTACGCAGGCCCACGTCGAAGTCGACGATGACGGTCTTGTGGCCGCGCAGTGCGAGGCCGGTACCAATGGCGGCGCTGGTGGTGGTCTTGCCCACACCCCCCTTGCCGGAAGTAACCACGAGAATCTTGGCCAAGGTGTTTCACCCCTAAAATAGTCGGGACACTTGTCCCTGCAAAAAACTGAAATAGCTTTAATAGCTCAAATAAAAGGCAACTGTAAAAAAAGTTGCACTAAAAATGCTGGCAAGTATCCGTTAAAGACGGGTGATGTTCAACACGTCACCAGACAGGCTGACTTGCACGCCGGTGCCCCACAGCGGGTCGCGGCGCAGGTCTTCGCAGACCTTGTACTGGCCAGCGATGGAGACCATTTCGGCGGTCATCTGCTGGCAGAAGATACGTGCCTTGGTATTGCCTTTGATGCCGGCCAGGGCGCGGCCGCGCATGGCGCCGTACACATGGATGTTGCCATCGGCCAGAAGTTCCGCACCTGGGCTGACCGAAGCCGTGACTATCAGATCGCCACCTTGGGCGTAGATCTGCTGGCCGCCGCGTACCGGCGAAGTGATGATACGGGTCGGGCGTACCTCCGGCTCCGGGGCTGGGGGCGGTACCGGGGCGGGTTCGGGTTTTTTCACCGCTTCGGGTTCGGGCTCCAGCGGCCGCTCACGGGCGCCGGACGGCGGCAGCACGGGCAGGTCGATGGCGATGGCGGCGGCGATGTCCTCGATGCGGCTGGCACGAATGGCCAGCGTACGCAGGCCATGGTGGCGGCAGATCCGCATCAAGCCGGGCAGGTCGATTGCCCCTTCATCGGCAGGCAGCTTGTCCAGCGCCAGCACCAGCGGCGTGTTACTGAAGAAGTTCGGCGCCTGGGCGACTTTGGCCGCCAGCTGGCGGTCCAGGGCTTCAAGGTCATTGCGCGCCAGTTCCAGTACGGTGATGGCAAGCATGCTGCCCTTGAGCTGGAACACGGAAGCGGTGTCGGGTGTGTGGTTTGGGCTCATGGTCTGCATAGACGGCTTGTTGCGGAAAAAGTGCCCTGACTTATAACGAGAACACCGGTTGCCCGCAACATGCGCTGATCCGTTGTAGAATGCGCAGCCTTTGTCTTTCCGGATGCTTCAATGGAACGCCCGCGTTTTCGTCGCTATTACCTTCACCCAAAGTTCTGGGGCCTGTGGCTGGGCCTGGGCCTGCTGTGGCTGGTAGTCCAGTTGCCGTACCGGGTGCTGTTGAAAATCGGTGCCGCGCTGGGCGCGGTGATGTACCACTTTGCCGGCGAGCGCCGGCGCATTGCTGCGCGCAACCTGGAGCTGTGCTTTCCGGAGCTGTCAGTCGACGAACGGCAGCGGTTGCTGAAGGCCAACTTCGCGTCCACCGGCATCGCCTTCTTCGAAATGGCCATGAGCTGGTGGTGGCCCAAGGCGCGGCTGGCACGCCTGGCCCATGTCGAGGGCCTGGAGCACCTGCAAGCCGCGCAGCAGGCGGGGCAGGGGGCCATCCTGATGGCGGTGCACTTTACCACCCTGGAAATCGGCGCGGCGCTGCTGGGCCAGCAGCACACCATCGACGGCATGTACCGCGAGCATGGTAACGCGCTGTTCGATTTCATCCAGCGCAGCGGCCGCGAGCGCCACAACCTCGATTCGCTGGCGGTGGAACGTGAGGATGTGCGTGGCATGCTCAAGCTGCTGCGTTCGGGCCGGGCGATCTGGTACGCGCCGGACCAGGACTACGGCACCAAGCAGAGCCTGTTCGTGCCGCTGTTCGGCATACCCGCCGCAACGGTCACGGCCACCACCAAGTTTGCCCGGCTGGGCAAGGCGCAGGTCATTCCGTTCACCCAGAAACGCCTGGACGATGGCAGCGGCTACCGGCTGGTGATCCACCCACCGCTGGCGGACTTCCCCGGGGAAAGCGAAGAGGCCGATTGCCTGCGCATCAACCAGTGGGTCGAAAGCGTGCTGCGCGAATGCCCCGAGCAGTACCTGTGGGCGCACCGCCGGTTCAAGTCGCGGCCCGAAGGGGCTGAGCGGCTGTATGACAAGAAAAAGCGTTGAACCCTGTGGCGTCGGGAAGCACGCCATGGCCCCACCTGCGGTAACCGGCCTTATCCTGTCTGGCGGTGGCGCCCGCGCCGCCTATCAGGTCGGCGTACTGGCCGGCATCGCCGAGCTGTTGCCGGCCAGCGCAGCCAACCCGTTCCCGGTGATCGTCGGCACTTCGGCAGGGGCCATCAACGCCGTGACCCTGGCCAGCGGTGCCGGCCAGTTCAACAGCGCTGTGCAACGGCTGACGCACTTCTGGCAGAACATTTCCAGCCACCTGGTGATCCGCAGTGACTGGCCTGGGGTGGTGCGCCAGGCCAGCCGGTTTGTCGGCCACAACCTGCTTGGGCTGGGCGGCCAGGCGCCCGTGGCGTTGCTCGACAGCCGGCCGCTGCGCACCTTGCTGGAGGCGCAGCTGAACCTGGATGGCATTGGCCAGGCCTTGGCCGCCGAGCAACTGCGCGCGGTAGCGGTAACCGCCTTCGGTTACGAGTCCGGCCAGGCGGTGACCTTCTACCAGGGCCGAGGCTCGATCGAGGCCTGGTTGCGCCACCGCCGCATCGGCGTGCCCACGCCGCTGGGCATCGACCACCTGCTGGCCAGTGCGGCGATTCCGCTGCTGTTCGCGCCGGTGCAGTTGGGTGACGAGTATTACGGTGACGGTGCGGTGCGACAGTCCGGTCCCACAAGCCCGGCCCTGCACCTGGGCGCCAGCCGGGTGCTGGTGGTCGGCGTCAGCGGCAACCCGCAGCGGCCTGCGCCACCCTTGCCAACCCAGCGGGTGTTCAGCGGGCGGCAGCCGAGCCTGGCGCAGATCGGTGGGCACCTGCTCAACAGTACCTTCATTGACAGCCTGGAAGATGACATCGAACTGCTGCAGCGGCTCAACCACCTGGGCCGGCTGTTGCCAGCGCACCTGGACGCACGCCGCCTGGGCCTGGCACCGATCGATGTGCTGGTGGTTGCGCCCAGCCAGCCGCTGGATGAGATTGCCGCGCGTCACCGCCGCGACCTGCCGGCGGCGCTGCGCCTGTTCCTGCGCGGGCCGGGGGCAACCCGTACCAGTGGGGCGGGGGTGTTGAGCTATCTGCTGTTCGAAGCCGGTTATTGCAGTGAGCTGATCGAGTTGGGGCGCCGCGACGCCTTGGCCAAAAAGCGCGAGCTGTGCCAGTTTTTGGGTATCGGATAACGCCTGCGCCGGCCCTTTCGCGGCATTGCACCGCCGCCAAAGGGCCGGGCCGGGTTAGTCGGCTATCTGCAGCTTGCGCGACTGGGTATACACGTAGCGCACTTTTTCATACTCGAACGGCGAGTTGAGCTGGCCATAGCGGAATTTGGTGTTGTAGCGCTTGTCCACCACGCGCAAGGCGAAGATCTCAGGGTGGTCCTTGCTGGCGTCGGCCACGTTGAGGTAGTTGATGCTCTGCTCGCCGGCGTAGTCCACTGCCAGGCCGGTGGTATCGCGCAGGTTCGACGGGCCCAGCAGCGGCAGCATCAGGTACGGCCCTTCGGGTACCCCGTAGAAGCCCAGCGTCTGGCCAAAGTCTTCGCTCTGCCGTGGCAGGCCCATGCTGGTGGCCGGGTCCCACAGCCCGCCTACGCCAATGATGGTATTGAACATCAACCGCGCCGTGATCTCGGCCGAGCGTTTGGCCTTGAGCTGCAGCACGCTGTTGAACAGGTTCGGCACATCGCCCAGGTTATTGAAGAAGTTGCTGACCCCGGTGCGGACGAAGCTTGGCGTAACGTACTGGTAGCCGTTCACCAACGGCAGCAGCACCCACTGGTCGAGGCGGTAGTTGAAATGGTAGATGCGCCGGTTGACCGACTCCAGCGGGTCGTACACGTTCAGCGCCTCCAACGTGGAGCGCTCGAACTCGCGCTGGTCCAGGCCGGGGTTGAATTTCAGCTCGCGCAGCGGGTCGAGAAAACCGTCGGACTCGGGCACCAGTGGCGCTGTGCCAACCACCTGCGGGTCGGCCTCGACCACGCTGGCCCGCGGTGCGGTTTCGGCGGCCAGGGTGTGGCCGGCGGCTAGCAGGGCAGTGGCGAAGAGGAGTTTGTTAACCACGGAAGAACTCCAGCATGGCGTCGCTGTTGACGCGGTAGTTGAGGTTGCCGCAATGGCCGCCATGGGGGTAGAGGGTCAGCCGGTCACCAAAGACCTTGCGCAGGAAGCCGATGTCGCCCGGGCCGAGGATGACGTCGTCGGCGTTGTGCATCACCGCGATCTTGTCGCTGCTGTGCAGGTAGTCTGCCAGCGCGTACAGGCTGACCTGGTTGATCAGTTGCAGGATGCTGTTGCCGTCGGTGCGTGCACGCCACATGGGGATTACCTGCTCGGTCATGTAGCAGTCGAAGTCACACTGCAGGGCACGTTTGAAGAACGGCGTGAGGCTGCTGCCTTCGGTGATCGGGTACTTCGGCGGAATGATCAGGCCGCGACGGTTGATCAGGTCGGAGGTAAAGGCAATGTCGGCCGCCGAGAAGCGGAACGAGGTGCCGATCAACATGGCCATCTGTTCGTTGGACAAATGTTGTTTCGACTGCTGGAAGTCGTACAACAGGGCATCGTTGAGGTCGATGTAACCCTTGTCCTGGAAGTAGCGGGTGAGCTTTTGCAGCATCAACTCGTAGAAGGTGGTGCTGCGGTCGATGCCCTTGACCTGGGTTTGCACCAGCTTGTCGAGGTTGTTGATCGAGGTGTACAGGTTAACCGGTGGGTTGAGCAGCAATACGCGCTTGAAGTTGAAGCTGCGGCGGGTTTCGTCCAGGTGGCTGACGAACGCCGCGTCGAGGGCCCCCAGGCTGTAGCCGGTCAGGTAGAACTCGCTGACCGGCAGGCGCGGGTGCTGGGCCCGCACGGCCTGCATGACCCGGTACAGGTCTTCGGCGTCTTCCTGGGTGATGCCGGGGGTGGCAAAGCGCGAGGCGGCGCTTATGAAGTCGTAGCTGGTAGGCGACGACAGCTGCACTACGTGAAAACCGGCCTGATAGAACAGCTTTTTCAGGTATTCGTTGATGGTGCTGCTGTAGGCGGCCCCGGTGCCGGCGATGATGAAGATCAGCGGCGCCGCGTGGTCCTGGCGGGCCAGGCGGTACTTGAGCTTTTTTACCGCCCAGAAGTTGTCGGGCAGGATGAACTCGCGCTCCGGGCGCAGGTTCAGGCTGTAGTCGGATTGGTTGATGTCTTCATCGCTGGGCAGGGTCGGGCGCTGCTCCGGCGGTGTGGTGGCGATGGTGGCCTCGAACGGGTTGGTCAAGGGGTAGCCATAGCTGGCGGCGTCGATATCGCGCGCTGAAGCGGCCACAGCCATGAGCAGGCCACCGAGCAAGGCAGCGAGGCGCAAAGTACGAAGCATGTAATCCCCCAAAAGAACGCAAGGTAAAGCGTATGCAGGCTAGGACCACTGCGGGCTGAACAAAGTTGCCTGGCGTAGTGGCCTTTGGTGTTCTTGTTATCTGCAACATAGCTGCAGGCCGACAATTTTGCCTTATCACGGGCGATGGGTGATCATCGTTTTCTTCGATAGTGACTGTAGGGTAAACAGGATGTCTCGTGCCTTGACGGCAGCCATGGTCATGCTGTTCATCGGGCTGTGGCTCGCAGCCAGTTATGCGGTGCGTTACGGGCTGATGGAAGACGGCCAGTGGGTCGGCCTGTGCACGTTACCGGCGGCGTACTGGCAGTGCGAGGTCCGGTCGTTGCTGGGGTTGGGCATTCACCACCAGGTGCTGGCCTGGGGCGGGTTGGGCCTGGCCCTGTTGGCGCAGGTGGTCGCCGGCCGTGCAGGCTGGTGGCTGGCCTTCCTGGCCCTGGTGTTCGCGGTGCCGGCGCTGGTGCTGTATACCGCCAGCATTGCGGTGTTTGCGCTAGTGCTGGCGGGCTTGCGGTTGGTCCGCTCGCAGCAGCGGGCCTGACCAGGCCAACCGCCGCATCAAAGGTGCGCCGCGGCCGCCATCACACCGCGCGCAGCCGCAAGCTGCGCCACAGCGCCACTGTCATTACCACGCTCACCACCGCCCACCCCCAGGCCTGGCGGTTCTGCAGCCCTTCAACAAACAGCTGTGGCGCCACCCCGGCGCCCACGATAAACGCCAGCAATGCCACCTCCGCCCGCGGCGCGCGCACCGGCCACAGCGCGTACACCAGCGCCGGCAACGCCAGCGCTGCAGTGGGGAAGCTGCGGTAGCGCGGGTCGAACACCAGCGCCAGCATGCTCACCGCCGCAGCGAAGCCTGCTGCCAGCAACAGCCAGCCGGCGCGCGCCTGCAACCCGGCGAACAGCCGCTCGCGCCAACCGGCGCGCTGCGCCTGGGCCAACACGGCATGGGCCAGCACCAACAGGTTCAGTGCGACCAGCGCCAGCGCCCACACCCATTCCCCGGCGAAGCGCGCATGGGTACGCACCAGCTCGCCCCACAAGCCCAGGCAACCCGCCCCCAGCGCTGCCAGCAGCGGTAACAGCAACGCCGCCCGCAGGGTGGCGGGGCGCCCGGCCAGCACCAGCATGACCAGCATCAGCCCGGCGCTGCCCAGCAACCACTGCGGCCAGTAGTGCAGGTTGCTCACCGGCCCTTCCAGCACACCCTTGTCCTGCCGGTCGGCATCGTACAACCCCCAGTACCCGCCCACCGCACCTTCGTTGGCACGCTTCCACGGCTGGTCGAAGGCCTCGATCAGGTTGTAGTGCCAGCCATTGGCCTCTGCCATGCTCACAAAACCACGAATGAAGCGCGCTTCATTGACCCGGCTGGGCACTGCCGTCTCGCGCTGGCGGCCTTCGCTGGGCCAGCCGGTTTCACCAATCAGGACGTCCTTGGGCGCAAAGCGCGTACCGAACACCCGGCGTACATCGGCGACATGGGCCAAGGCCTGGTCGATGCCCTGGGGGTCGTCCTCCCAGTAGGGCAACAGGTGAATGGTGAGGAAGTCCACCGCCGGTGCCACCTGCGGGTGCTGCAACCAGAACTCCCAGACATCGGCGTAGGTCACCGGCACGTGCACCTGGCTTTTCACCCGGGCGATCAGCGTGGCCAGGTGTGCACCGGTCACCTCCTTGCGCAGCAGGGTTTCGTTGCCGACGATCACTGCGCTGACCACGTCGGGGTTGGCATTGGCGGCGGCGATCAGCAGGTTGATTTCCCGCTCGGTGTCGGCGGCGTGCGCATTGACCCAGGCCCCCAGCATCACCTTCAGGCCGTGCTTGCGCGCCAGCGCCGGTATTGCTTCAAGACCGGTCATGGAATAGGTGCGAATGCACTGAAAGCGTTCGGCCAACAAGGCCAGGTCGGCATCCATGCGCTGCGGGCGCAGCCGAAACGGTTGGTCGTAGGGCGACTGGTCCTTGTCGAACGGTGTGTACGAGGCACATTGCAGCTTGTGTGCAGGGCTCGCGGCATCGGGCAGTTGCAGCGGCTTGCCAAGCCCGTACCAGAGCGCTCCCAGCCCCAGCAGGGCGAACAGGAAGGCAAGCAGGTACAACGGCAGCAGCGCGCGGGCAGAACGGGGCATCAGGCGGTCCATCGTCAGGCACAAAGGGATAGATAGTAGCCCGGCGCCAAAGCTTTGGCATGCAAGGATCGCGCAGGTCGTGGTGGGCATATGGCGCTAATGGCACAGTGCTGTCGCATATGGGGCAGGTACAGGTCGCAGCTGGATCAGGTCGCCCGGGGTTGCAGGCAGATGATGGAATCTCCAAGACCTGACGAGGGGATGCTTTGATGGCGACTTTGAAAAAAATGCGACGTTTCCTGGGCGTGGGCACTGCCCTGGTACTGGGATTGAGCGCAGCACAGGCAATGGCCAAGGAAGTGAGCATTGGCTACGTGGACGGCTGGGCCGACAGCGTGGCAACCACCAACGTGGCGGCCGAAGTAATCAAGCAGAAGCTCGGCTACGATGTGAAGTTGCAGGCCGTTGCCACCGGGATCATGTGGCAGGGTGTGGCGACCGGCAAGCTCGATGCCATGTTGTCGGCCTGGTTGCCGGTGACCCATGGCGAGTACTGGGCCAAGAACAAGGATAACGTGGTCGACTACGGCGCCAACTTCAAAGATGCCAAGATCGGCTTGATCGTGCCTGAGTACGTCAAGGCCACCAGCATCGCCGACCTCAAGACCGACAACAGCTTCAAGCAGAAGATCGTCGGCATCGATGCAGGCTCGGGCGTGATGATCAAGACCGAACAGGCCATCAAGGACTACGACCTGACCGGCTACAAGCTGCAAGCCAGCTCGGGCGCCGCGATGACCGCCGAACTGGGCCGCGCCTACGCCAAGCAGCAGTCGATTGCAGTGACCGGCTGGGTGCCGCACTGGATGTTCGCCAAGTGGAAGCTGAAGTTCCTCGAAGACCCGAAAGGCGTTTATGGCGCGTCGGAAACCGTAAACAGCATCGGCAGCAAAGAACTGGCGACCAAGGCACCGGAAGTGGCCGAGTTCCTGAAGAAATTCAGCTGGCAGTCCAAAGACGAGATTGGCGAAGTGATGCTGGCCATCCAGGAAGGCGCCAAGCCTGAAGCGGCGGCCAAGGATTGGGTGGCCAAGCACCCGGACCGCGTGAAGGAATGGACTGGCAAGTAACGACCTGAAGGGCCGGTTTTGTTGCTTCGCGGGTAAACCCGCTGCCGCAGGGCAGCGGGTTTTCTCGCGAATGGGCCGGCACTTTGTTACGCAAACGGTAAAACACCGTTGCATCTAAGACTAAGGTCGTCTGGTTGGCGTCCATCGGCAGCATAAAGTAAGGGTGTGGGTGTTTCCCTACTTGTGCTGCTAGGACAAAAACAATGAACGACAGCATTTACCTCTCGATACAAAACAGCCCTCGCTTCAAGGAGCTGGTCAGCAAACGCGAACGGTTCGCCTGGATCCTCTCGGCGATCATGCTCGGCTTGTACTGCGCTTTCATCCTCCTCATTGCCTACGGTCCTCACATACTGGGCGCAAAGCTCAGCCCTGAGTCGTCGATCACCTGGGGTATCCCCATTGGCGTCGGCCTGATCGTCTCGGCATTCGTCCTTACCGCCATCTACGTGCGCCGCGCCAACGGCGAGTTCGATGAGCTGAACAAGGCCATCCTGAAGGAGGCGCAACAATGATTCGCCACGCCAAAGCCCTGGCCATACTGGCCTGCGGAGCCTTCGCACCCGCCGTGTGGGCCGCCGATGCCCTGACCGGCGAGGTGCAGAAGCAACCGCTGAACGTCTCTGCCATCGCCATGTTCGTAGCGTTCGTCGCTTTCACCCTGGGCATTACCTACTGGGCCTCCAAGCGCAACAAGTCGGCGTCCGACTACTACGCCGCCGGCGGCAAGATCACCGGTTTCCAGAATGGCCTGGCGATTGCCGGCGACTACATGTCGGCAGCCTCGTTCCTGGGCATTTCCGCACTGGTGTTCACCTCTGGCTACGATGGCCTGATCTACTCGATCGGCTTCTTGGTCGGCTGGCCGATCATTCTCTTCCTGATTGCCGAACGCCTGCGCAACCTGGGCAAGTACACCTTCGCCGACGTGGCGTCGTACCGCCTCGGGCAAAAGGAAATCCGCACCTTGTCGGCTTCCGGCTCGCTGGTGGTGGTGGCGTTCTACCTGATCGCGCAGATGGTCGGTGCCGGCAAGCTGATCGAGCTGCTGTTCGGCCTGGACTACCATGTGGCGGTGATCCTGGTGGGTATCCTGATGTGCCTGTACGTGCTGTTCGGCGGCATGCTCGCCACCACCTGGGTACAGATCATCAAGGCCGTGCTGTTGCTGTCCGGTGCCAGCTTCATGGCGCTGATGGTGATGAAACACGTGGGCTTCGACTTCAACACGCTGTTCTCCGAAGCGATCAAGGTGCACGCCAAGGGCGAGGCCATCATGAGCCCGGGCGGCCTGGTCAAAGACCCGATCTCGGCGTTCTCGCTGGGCCTGGCGCTGATGTTCGGTACGGCAGGCCTGCCGCACATCCTGATGCGCTTCTTCACCGTCAGTGACGCCAAGGAAGCCCGCAAGAGCGTGCTGTACGCCACCGGCTTCATCGGCTACTTCTACATCCTCACCTTCATCATCGGCTTTGGCGCCATCCTGCTGGTCAGCACAAACCCTGACTTCAAGGACGCCGCCGGCGCGCTGCTGGGCGGCAACAACATGGCCGCGGTGCACCTGGCCAATGCCGTGGGTGGCAGCGTATTCCTCGGCTTCATCTCGGCAGTGGCGTTCGCCACCATCCTGGCGGTGGTCGCCGGCCTGACCCTGGCGGGTGCCTCGGCAGTGTCCCACGACCTGTACGCCAGCGTGTGGCGCAAGGGCAAGGCCAACGACAAGGACGAGATCCGCGTGTCGAAGATCACCACCGTCGCCCTCGGCGTACTGGCGATCGGCCTGGGCATCCTGTTCGAGAAGCAGAACATCGCCTTCATGGTCGGCCTGGCGTTCTCCATCGCCGCCAGCTGCAACTTCCCGGTCCTGCTGCTTTCGATGTACTGGAAAAAGCTGACCACCCGTGGCGCCATGATCGGCGGCTGGCTGGGCCTGGTCAGCGCAGTGACGCTGATGATCCTTGGCCCGACCATCTGGGTGCAGATCCTGGGCCATGAAAAGCCGATCTACCCCTACGAGTACCCGGCGCTGTTCTCGATGGCCATTGCCTTCGTCAGCATCTGGTTCTTCTCGGTCACCGACAAGTCCAAGGCCGCAGAAAACGAACGCGCGCTGTTCTTCCCGCAGTTCGTCCGTTCGCAGACTGGCCTGGGGGCTTCAGGCGCTGTGTCGCACTGAGCCCGCCCGCCCATAAAAAAACCGCGCCGAAGCGCGGTTTTTTTTTTGCCTAGCGTGGCGCGTCTAGATCCTGCCCAGCAGTAACAACACCAGCAGGACCACCAGTACCACGCCGACGATGCCGGACGGGCCGTAGCCCCAGCTGCGCGAGTGTGGGAAGACCGGTAAGCCACCAATCAACAGAAGAATCAGGATGATGATGAGGATCGTGGTCATGTACGTGTCCTTGCGTGGTTAGGGGTCAAGGGCCTCGGGTTGCCGGCCTCTTGTAAGTTCGGACTGGTGGGCAATGTGAAAGATTCCATTTTGTGCCGGTTCATGCCCCCACATTCACTACCCTGATGAACCCTGCCGTTGGCCAGGCCCTTGTTTAGACTCGTTTCATACCTCAACGAGACAGGGCCAGCCACCATGCACAACCGCATCATGATTACCGGAGCCGGCTCAGGCCTCGGGCGCGAAATTGCCCTGCGTTGGGCACGTGAGGGGTGGCGCCTGGCGCTGGCCGATGTCAACGAAAGCGGCCTGCGCGAAACGCTGGACCTGGCCCGTGCGGCCGGCGGTGAGGGTTTCGTCCAGCGCTGCGACGTGCGCGACTACAGCCAGCTCACAGCCCTGGCCCAGGCCTGTACCGAGCAGTTAGGTGGCATCGACGTGGTGGTCAACAACGCCGGGGTTGCCTCGGGCGGTTTTTTTGCCGAGCTGTCGCTGGAAGACTGGGATTGGCAGATCGCCGTCAACCTGATGGGCGTGGTGAAGGGCTGCAAGGCCTTCCTGCCCCTGCTGGAGCGCAGCAAGGGGCGCATCATCAACGTCGCGTCGATGGCCGCCCTGATGCAGGGGCCGGGCATGAGCAACTACAACGTCGCCAAGGCCGGCGTGCTGGCGCTGTCGGAGAGCCTGCTGGTGGAATTGCGCCAGGTGGAGGTGGCGGTGCATGTGGTGTGCCCGTCGTTCTTCCAGACCAATCTGCTGGACTCGTTCCGCGGCCCGAACCCGGCCATGAAGGCGCAGGTCGGCAAGTTGCTGGAAGGGTCGCCGATCAATGCGGCGGACATTGCCGACTACATCCACCGGCAGGTCGCTGCTGGCGAGTTCCTGATTATGCCGCATGAGGCCGGGCGGCAGGCTTGGGAATTGAAGCGGCAAGCCCCCGAGCGGCTCTACCAGGAAATGGCCGAAATGGCCGTGAAAATGCGTGCCAAAGCTGTTTCGCGATGAAATATCTGTAGGGCGAATTACCAGTAGATGTAGGGCGCTTCTGAATCGCTGCGGAGCTATTGAGTAGCCTGATCCTGACGATGCAGTCTCCGGTTTTACCTTGTGCAGGAGGACCGGAACATGCTGGTGATAGGGCGCGAAGTGGGCGAGGTCATCATGATCGGTGAGAACATCCGCCTCGTGGTGGTCGAAACCCGTGACGGGGTGGTGCGCTTTGGCGTGGACGCCCCACGGGAAGTGCCGGTGCACCGGTCCGAGGTGTACAAGCGCATCAAGGAAGCCAAGAAAGCCGAGGCCGGCTAGTCGAGCAGTTCCCGCGGCACGTCATGCTTGGCCAGCAACTGGCACTGCTGGCTTTCGGGGTCGAACAGGATGAAGGCCTGGCCCTTGGCCAATGCCTGGCGTACCCGCAGTACCCGTGTTTCCAGCGGGGTATCGTCACCATTGTCGGTACCGTCGCGGGTGACGAAGTCTTCGATCAGGCGGGTCAGTGTTTCGGCTTGCAGTTGCTCGTAAGGGATCAGCATGGGGCGGTGTCTCGGGTTACGGTGGGGGCATGCTACGCGAAACATTGGGGCTTTTGGGGCCGCGTTGCGGCCCATCGCGACACAAGGGCGCACCTCAACGACCGTGCAATTTTTGAGCTGTGGGAGATTCTATGGTTCCTGGCAAGGGTAGCCGGAGCATCTTCAGCGCCTGTGAGATCGAGCGCCGCCCGCGC
>NZ_RHQO01000008.1:0-120921 GCF_003935475.1 Pseudomonas sp. p99-361
ATTGGCCCGAAACAAACGTAGGAGCGAGCGCAGCTCGCGATGCGCCGCGCGGGCGGCGCTCGATCTCACAGGCGCTGCATATCTTGTTACAAACACCTATCAGCCCTGACGCGATCCCTGTGGGAGCTGGCTTGCCGGCGATAGGGCGGGTGCAGGCTGACGCTTAGTCGCGGTACTCGCACAGGTAGGCGGTGTCGACCTTCACCTGCAGCTGGAACTTGCTGTCAGCCGGTACATTGAACGTGTCGCCCGCCTTGAAGGTTTCCCAGTTGTCGCTGCCTGGCAGCTTGACGATCAACGCACCCGACACCACGTGCATGATTTCACGCTTGGCGGTGCCGAACTCGTATTCGCCCGGGGCCATCACGCCGACAGTGGCCGGGCCTTCTTCGCCCGTGAAGGCGATCGACTTGACGGTCCCGTTGAAGTACTCGTTGACCTGGAACATGGGCGTCTCCTGAAAAAGGGGAGGAAAAAGGGCTGGCCAGTATGCCCAAGCCCAATGGCCTCGTCATCTGCTTTCAGGGCCCGTCGGCGGGCAGGCTCAAGGGCAGCAGCCGCGCTGTGTTGCGCGCATCTTCCAGGGCCCGGTGCTGCTGCCCGCAGAAGTGCATGCCAGCCAGTTGCAGGGCGCCGTTCAGGCCGGCAGGGCGCTGTAGGTGGCGGGCCTTGGCAAAGCGTTGCTTGAGGTTGATGTGCGCCAGCGTGCGCAGCAGGCTGTCCACGCCGTGCAGGTGCCATTCCTGATGCAGTTGCTGGCGGTCGTAGTCGCCCCAACTGACCCAGGCCTGCAACTGTTCACGATGCTGCCCGAGCCAGTGCTCGAAGCTGGCCCATACCTCGCGAAACGGCGCGGCCGCATCGACGTCGGCCTGGCTGATGTGGGTCAGCTCGCGACAGAACGGGGTCAGCTGCGGGCGCCGCCGCGGGCGCACGAAACGCTGGAAGTGGTCGACCTCACGGCCTTCGCGGGTGACCAGGCTCGCGCCGATTTCAATGACTTCCATCTCCGTGACCGGCCACCCACCCTCATCGGTGGTGGCCTCCAGGTCGATCACCAACCAATGGCCCATACCAGGCTCCCTTGCAGATCCTGCTAGAGCGTAGCCAAACTCGGCGCATCCGGCACCTCGTGGCATTTTGCCGCCCGTTTTGTCACCGCCAATGGCGTATCGAGGGGCACGAAAGCCGGAGGCAGCAGTTGTGCCGCCCCGGTAAAACGCCTAGCTTAAGCGAACCCAGGCATGAACCGTGATGAATGTCCGCCTTTACCCTTGCGCCCGGCCTGAAGGCCTTGTCCACCCTCATGTTGCTGGCTGTTTACTGGTTGGCCGTACCGGCATGCGCGGCAGGTGCCATCGAGGTGAAAGTCGGTGCCGCGCATTTCCCGCCGTATACGGTGCGCCCCGAGCAGGGCGCCGATATCGGCTTGTTGCCGCAGTTGGTCGCTGCGCTCAACCGTGCCCAGCAGCGCTACCGCTTCGTATTGGTGCCCACTTCCATCCAGCGGCGTTTCAGTGACTTGCAGCAGGGCCGTACCGATATGGCCATTTTCGAGAACCCGCAGTGGGGCTGGGAGCAGATCCCCCATCAACAGGTGGACATGGGCCTGGAAGATGCCGAAGTGTTCGTGGCCCGCCAGGTGGACGGGCGCGCCCCGCATTACTTCGATGACCTGAAGGGCAAGCGCCTGGCCCTGTTCAACGGCTATCACTATGCGTTCGCCGGTTTCAACGCCGACCCGCGCTACCTGCGCAAGGCCTACAATGCGACGTTGACCTATTCGCACGACAGCAACCTGCTGATGGTGCAGGCGGGCCGCGCCGACATTGCCCTGGTCACGCGCTCCTACCTCAGTGACTTCCTGGCACGTAACCCGTCCAGCCGTGCGCAACTGGTTGCATCGCAGCGCATCGATCAGGTTTACCACCACTACGCGCTGCTGCGGCCCGCCGCGCCCATTGGCGAGCGGTCGTTCGCTGAACTGTTGAGAGGTTTGCGTGATAGCGGTGAACTGGCGCGCATTTTCCAGCCTTACCGCATCGCCGTCAGTGCGCCCGAGGACTAAATTGCCGCGGCGTGGCATCGTTCTCGACAGTGAGCCCTTTGTTCATTTCGCGAGACCCACCCATGCCCTTCGATGCCGCTTCGCAGCCACAGTCACCGCCACGTTGGCGCAGCCTCAGTGCCGAGGAGGGGGCCAACAGGCTGAGCCTGACCCTGGAGGGCCGCCCGCTGGCGCAGGTGCGCCTGCAGGCGGGTCCAACCTTGCAGGTACACCTTGAGCAGCTGTGCCCCGAGCGCCCTTATCAAGCCTTGTGGGCGGCCTGCTATTGGCTGTTGTCCCGTGACAGTGCCTGCCAGCGCCTGGCCTGGCACCTGCCCGAGGTGGTGCCGCAGGCATTGGCCAGCGGCCTGCTGCTGGTGGGCGATGTGCCTGGGCAGTACCTGTGCGAGCGCGCGCTGTTCTGGCAATTGCCGCAGCCCTGGCTGGGTGAGGCGCTGGCTGCCCCCTACCCGCAGCAGATGCAGATCAGCAACGGCAAGCGCCACCCGCGGCGGGCGCCCAAGCCCCGTGGCGAGGTCTATCGGCGCTTCGATGCGCGGCTGGGTAGCTGGGTGTCACTGCGCACCCTGGACATCGAGCATGACCTGGAGCGCTTCAACCGCTGGCAGAACGACCCGCGCGTGGAGGCGTTCTGGCAGGAAAGCGGCACGCTTGCCCAGCACCGCGAGTACCTGGCCAAGCTGGAGGCCGACCCGCATACCCTGACGTTGATTGGCTGCTTCGACGATCAGCCATTTGCCTATTTCGAGGCTTACTGGGCCAAGGAGGATCGCATTGCACCGTTCTACCCAGCTGATGACTACGACCGCGGCATCCACATGCTGGTCGGGGAGCAGAGCCATCGTGGGCCCCACAAGGTCACCAGCTGGCTATCGGCGCTGGTGCATTACCTGTTCTTGGATGACCCGCGTACCCAGCGGGTGGTCGCCGAGCCGCGTGCCGACAATGGCAAGATGATCGGCTACATGCACGACCAGTGCTTCCATTGCGAGAAGGAGTTCGACTTCCCGCACAAGCGCGCGGCGCTGATGATTCTGGGGCGGGAGCGGTTCTTCGATCGTTGCAGGCTCGCCTGATGGCCAGAGCGGCAAGCTGCAAGCTGCAAGCTACAAGCTGCAAGCTACAAGCAAAAGCCGATCGCGTTCTGCTTTGGCTTTTTCTTTTAACTTGAAGCTTGTAGCTTGTAGCTTGAAGCTTGCAGCTAGGGTCAGCCCTGCCGGTTGGCGGTCTTGCGGCAATGCACCAGGGCATCGCGGATCATGAAGTTGACCAAGGTCGGCGACACGCCTAGTTCCTTGGCGATGTCCTTCTGCGGTACGCCATGCAGGCGGTACATCTCGAACGCATAGCGGGTGCGCTGGGGCAACTGGTTCAGCGCTTCGGCTATATCGTCCAGCGCGGCCAGGTTGATGTGGGTGGCTTCGGGCGAGGCGTTCTGGATGACCACATTCAGGCCTTCCTCTTCACTGCCGGAGTATCTCAGCTCCATCGCCTGCTTGCGGTAATGGTCGATCGCCAGGTTGCGCACGATCTGGAACAGGTAGCTCAGCTGCGCCTTGAACGACGAGGTTATCTGCGGAGCGGCGCTGAGCCGGAAGAAGGCGTCCTGCACCACATCTTCGGCACGCGAGCGGCAGCCGGTAATGCGCGCTGCAATCTTGACCAGAATGCTGCGGTTGTCTACGAAGGCCTGCAGTAATGGTGAATCGCACTTACTTGTGGATAGTTGTTCCGCCATGGAAATCACCTTGTCACAAAGGGGGAGGACGCACCCGGCTCAGGGAAGCTTCCTACGACGTGCGACAAGCTATTCACAATGATAATGATTGTCAAATGCGAAATGTAATTGGTATCAGGAGTTTTCGATTTTTGCGAGGTCTGTCAGGGGGGGCGTGGTGCCTGCCTGGAGAAAGTGTTGCGGCGACAAAGTGCAGGCCATGACAGGTGTGTCGCCTGGAAGACCGAGCGCCGCCCGCGCGGCGCATCGCGAGCTGCGCTCGCTCCTACGCTTGTTTCGGGTCATTTATGCCTGTGGGATTTGCGCGCGAACGCATTGGCGCATGCCTCAATACCGTGCCGTACAAACAAGGCGGTCGCGCGCGCCTGTCACAGGCGTAACTGGCCCGAAACAAGCGTAGGAGCGAGCGCAGCTCGCGATGCGCCGCGCGGGCGGCGCTCGGTCTCCCAGGCGACACCCCCGTCATGGCATGCCCGTCAATCCGCCGACCCCGCCAGCTCCGCTAATTTCTCCCGCCGCCCATCCGTTCCCCTGAGTACATCCCCGGCCGCCAACCGCTGCCCGCCCATGTCCGCGGCGCAGTCGGCACGCCCCAACAGATACTGGCAGGAACACCCCATGACGGACGCCTTCGAACTCCCGCTCTCGCTGGTCCAGGCCCTGGCGCAACGCGCCGCGCAGACCCCGGACAGGATTGCCCTGCGCTTTCTCGCCGACGCCCCGCACGAGCAGGCTGTGCTCAGTTATCGGGAGCTCGACCAGCGCGCGCGCACCATCGCCGCCGCCCTGCAGGCACGCGCCAGCTTTGGTGACCGCGCGGTGTTGCTGTGTCCCAGTGGGCCGGATTACGTAGCGGCGTTCTTCGGCTGCCTGTACGCCGGCGTGATCGCAGTGCCGGCCTACCCGCCAGAGTCTGCCCGCCAGCACCACCAGCAACGCCTGCTGTCGATCATCGCCGACGCCGAGCCGCGCCTGCTGCTGACCGTGGCGGCGCTGCACGACAGCCTGCAGGACCTGGAAGCACTTGCCGCCGAGGCGGCGCCCGCGTTGCTGGCAGTGGATGGCCTGGACCCCGCCCTGGCCGACACCTGGCAGGAACCTGCCCTCAGCAGCCAGGACATCGCCTTCTTGCAGTACACCTCCGGCTCCACCGCACTGCCTAAAGGCGTGCAGGTCAGCCATGGCAACCTGGTGGCCAACGAACAACTCATCCGCAGCGGCTTTGGCATCGACCTCAACCCCGACGACGTGATCGTCAGCTGGTTGCCGCTGTACCACGACATGGGCCTGATCGGCGGCCTGTTGCAGCCGATCTTCAGCGGAGTGCCTTGCGTACTGATGTCGCCCGGCTATTTCCTCGCCCGGCCAGTGCGCTGGTTGCAGGCCATCAGCGACTACGGCGGCACCATCAGCGGCGGCCCCGACTTTGCCTACCGCCTGTGCAGCGAGCGCGTCAGCGAGGCCTCGCTGGCCGGGCTCGACCTGAGCCGCTGGCGCGTGGCCTATTCGGGCTCCGAGCCGATCCGCCAGGACAGCCTGGCGAGCTTCGCCGACACCTTCAAGGCCTGCGGCTTCGACCCCCAGAGCTTCTTCGCCAGCTACGGCCTGGCCGAAGCAACCTTGTTCGTCAGCGGCAGCCGCCGTGGCCAGGGTATCCCCGCGCTTGCGCTGGATGCCGACGCCTTGGCTGCCAACCGCGCCGAGCCCGGTACCGGCAGCGTGCTGATGAGTTGCGGCTTCCCGCAGCCGGGGCACGCGGTACGCATTGTCGAGCCGCAACAGCTGCAACGGCTGGGCGACAACCAGGTGGGGGAAATCTGGGCAGGTGGGCCGAGTATCGCCTCGGGCTACTGGCGTAACCCAGAAGCCAGCGCGCGCGCCTTCGTCGAAATGGACGGGCAGACCTGGCTGCGAACCGGCGACCTGGGTTTTATGCGTGAAGGCGAGGTGTTCGTTACCGGGCGCCTGAAAGACATGCTGATCGTGCGTGGGCAGAACCTGTACCCGCAAGACCTGGAAAAAACCCTCGAGCGTGAAGTGCAGGCACTGCGCAAAGGCCGGGTGGCGGTGTTCGCCGTCGAGCATCAGGGCGAGGAGGGCATCGGCGTGGCGGTGGAGATCAGCCGCAGCGTGCAAAAGGCAACCCAGGCCCAGGCGCTGATCAACACCCTGCGCCAGGTCATCGCCGATGCCTGCCGCCAGGCGCCGGCGGTGGTACTGCTGCTCAACCCGGGCGCGCTGCCGAAAACCTCCAGCGGCAAGCTGCAGCGTTCGGCCTGCCGCGTACGCATGGCCGAGGGCAGCCTGGACTGCTATGCCCAATTCCCCGAGCCGAGCGCCGGTGCTGCCACCCAGGCATCAGGCGATGCCTTGCAGGCACGCATCGCGGCGGTGTGGCGCGACACCCTCAAGGTGCAGGCAGTAGCGGCAGATGACCATTTCCTGCTGTTGGGCGGCAACTCCATCGCCGCTACCCAGGCCACGGCGCGGCTGGCCGACGAACTGGGCATCGACCTGAGCCTGCGCACCTTGTTCGAGGCGCCGGTGTTGGCCGACTACAGCAACGCGGTGGCTGCGCTCATCGGTGCAGGCGCTGCCCAGCCCACAGCTATCGCGCCCCTGGCACGCGCCCAGGCGCTGCCCCAGTCGCTGGCGCAGAACCGCTTGTGGCTGTTGTGGCAACTGCAACCCCAATCGGCGGCCTACAACATTCCCGCCGGCCTGCACCTGCGTGGCGAACTGGACGCTAGCGCCCTGCAGGCCGCATTCCAGGCACTGGTGGCGCGCCACGAGTCGCTGCGTACCGTGTTCGCTGAAGAAAACGGCCAGGCGCTGCAGCGTATTCTGCCGCAGCAGCCGTTCAGCCTGGCCCGCCTAGACCTCGCAGGCCAGACCCCCGAGCAGGTCGCCGCCCAGCGTGAGGCCGAGGCCTGCCAGCCGTTCGACCTGACGCAAGGCCCGTTGCTGCGTGTGACCCTGGCCCGGCTCGACGATGAAGACCATCAGCTCTGGGTGACCCTGCACCACATCGTGGCCGACGGCTGGTCGCTGAACATCCTGCTCGATGAATTCGCCAAGTTGTATGCCGCTCACTGCCAGGGCCTGGAGGCAGCGTTGGCGCCGCTGCCCCTGGGCTACGCGGACTACGGCAACTGGCAGCGGCAGTGGCTGGCCGACGGCGAAGCCGAACGCCAACTGCAGTACTGGAAGGCCCAGCTCGGTGACGAACTGCCCGTGCTTGACCTGTGCACCGACCAACCCCGGGCCAACCAGCGCACATTCAGTGCTGCGCGTTTCAGCGTGAAGGTCCCCGCCACGCTCAGCCAAGCCCTCAAGGGCCTGGCGCAGGCGCAGCAGGCCAGCCTGTTCATGGTCCTGCTGGCCGGCTGGCAGGCACTGTTGCAGCGCTACAGCGGCCAGGCCGAGATCCGCGTCGGCGTGCCGAATGCCAACCGCCCGCGCCTGGAAACCCAGGGCATGGTCGGCTTCTTCATCAACACGCAGGTGCTGCGCGCGCAACTCGATGGCCGCATGCCGTTCAGCCAACTGCTGGCGCAGGTGCGCCAGGCCACGCTCCAGGCCCAGGCCCACCAGGACCTGCCGTTCGAGCAGTTGCTCGAGGCCTTGCCGCAAGCCCGCGAGCAGGGCCTGTTCCAGGTCATGTTCAACCACCAGCAACGCGACCTGTCGGCACTGCGCCGCCTGCCAGGCCTGCTGGCCGAAGAGTTGCCGTGGCACAGCCGCGAAGCCAAGTTCGACCTGCAACTGCACAGTGAAGAGGACCACCAGGGCCGGTTGAGCCTGGCGTTCGACTATGCCGACGAACTGTTCGAGGCCAGCACCATCCAGCGCCTGGCCGGGCAGCTGCTGGCACTGCTGGAGCAAGTGTGCGCCGCGCCCGACCTGGCCTTGGCCGAGGTGCAACTGCTCGACGAGGCGGGCCGGCGCCAGTTGTTGGGCTGGGGCCAGGCCGAAGCCGCCGCGCCGCAGCAACTGCTGGTCGAGCAACTCAACGAGCAGGCCCGCCTGACCCCGCAGCGTACCGCCCTGGTATGGGCGGGTGGCAGCCTGGACTACGCCGAACTGCACCAGAAGGCCAACCGCCTGGCGCACTACCTGCGCGACAAAGGTGTCGGTCCTGACACGTGCGTCGCCATCGCCCTCGAGCGCTCGCCGCAACTGCTGGTCGGCTTGCTGGCCATTCTCAAGGCCGGCGGCGCCTACGTGCCGCTCGACGTGGATTACCCCGCCGAGCGCCTGGCGTACATGCTGGCAGACTGTGGTACCGGCCTGTTGCTCAGCCACAGCAGCCTGGTGGGCAAGCTGCCACAGGTCGATGGCGTCAGCACCATCGCCCTCGACCAGCTGCACCTGGACAGCTGGCCCAGCCAGGCCCCCGGCTTGCACCTGCAAGGTGACAACCTGGCCTACGTCATTTACACATCCGGCTCCACCGGCCAGCCCAAAGGCGTGGGCAATACTCACGCGGCGCTGGCCGAGCGCTTGCACTGGATGCAGGCCAGCTATGGGTTGGGCGACGAGGATGTGCTGCTGCAGAAAGCGCCGATCAGTTTCGACGTGTCGGTGTGGGAGTGCTTCTGGCCGTTGATCACCGGCTGCAAGCTGGTGCTCGCCGGCCCTGGCGAGCACCGCGACCCGCAGCGCATCGCGGCCCTTGTCCAGGCGCATGGCGTGACCACCCTGCATTTTGTGCCGCCACTGCTGCAGGTGTTTGTCCAGGAACCACAGGCCGCGGGCTGCGCCAGCCTGCGCCGGGTGTTTTCCGGGGGCGAGGCCTTGTCGGCGGCGCTGCGCGACCGGGTGCTGCAACTGCTGCCGCACGTGCAGCTGCACAACCGCTACGGCCCGACCGAAACCGCCATCAACGTCACCCACTGGCATTGCCAGGCCACGGACGGCGAGCGTTCGCCCATCGGCCGGCCGCTGGCCAACGTGCTCTGCCGGGTAATGGATGACGAACTCGAACTCACCGCACCCGGCGTGCCGGGTGAGTTGTACCTCGGCGGTGCGGGCTTGGCCCGTGGGTACCTGGGGCGCCCAGGGCTTACCGCCGAGCGTTTCGTACCCCAGGCCGATGGCAATGGCCAGCGCCTGTACCGCAGTGGTGACCGCGCCCGTTGGCAGGTTCAGCTGCAAGCGCTGGAATACCTCGGGCGTCTGGATCAGCAGGTGAAAGTACGGGGGTTGCGCGTTGAACCTGAAGAAGTCCAGGCCTGCCTGTTGGCGCAAGCGGGTGTCGAGCAGGCGCTGGTGCTGGTCCACAACGATGCGGTCGGCGCGCAACTGGTTGGCTACTACAGCGGCAGCGCCCAGGCCGAAGCCTTGTTGACGGTACTGGCCGAGCACCTGCCGGCGTACATGGTGCCGGCGCAGCTGATTGCCCTTGCGCACATGCCCCTGGGCCCCAGCGGCAAGGTCGACCGCAAGGCGCTGCCGGCCCCGGTGTGGCAGCAGCGTGAGCACGTCGAGCCGCAAACAGCACTGCAACAGCAGGTCGCTGGCATCTGGCGCGATGTCCTGCACCTGCCCCGTGTGGGGCTGCGCGATGATTTCTTCGCCCTGGGTGGCCACTCGCTGCTGGCCACACAGATCGTTTCCCGCACGCGCCAGGCGTGCGACGTGGAGCTGCCGCTCAAGGCCCTGTTCGAGGCCAGCGAGCTGGGCGCATTCTGTGCCGAGGTAGCCCGCATCCAGGTCAATGGCCAGCGCAACCTGCAAGGGCAGATCGCCCGCGTAGACCGCCGCCAGGCGGTGCCGCTGTCTTATTCGCAACAGCGCATGTGGTTCCTCTGGCAAATGCAGCCCGACAGCCCGGCCTATAACGTGGGCGGCATGGCGCGCTTGCGCGGCACCTTGCACGTCGAGGCGTTCGAGCGGGCGCTGCATGCGCTGATCGTGCGTCACGAAGCCCTGCGTACAACGTTCCCCAGCATCGACGGGGTGCCCTACCAGTGCGTGGCCGAAGACAGCGGCCTGCACCTGCACTGGCAGGACTTCAGCGCCTTGCCCGGCGCTGCCCGTGCGCACCGCCTGCAACAGCTGGCCGATGACCAGGCGCACCAGCCGTTCGACCTTGAACGCGGCCCGCTGCTGCGCGCCTGTCTGGTCAAGGCCGCAGAGCGCGAGCACTTCTTCGTGCTGACCCTGCACCATATCGTGACCGAAGGCTGGGCCATGGACATCTTCGCCCGCGAGCTGGGTGAACTGTACGAGGCCTTTGTCGACGACCGCGAGTCGCCATTGGCACCACTGCCGGTGCAGTACCTGGACTACAGCGTGTGGCAACGGCAATGGCTGGAAAGCGGCGAGGGCGCTCGCCAACTGGCCTATTGGCAAACGCGCCTGGGCACCGAGCACCCGGTGCTGGCGTTACCCGCCGACCGCCCACGCCCGGCGGTGCAAAGCCACCGGGGCGGGCTGTACCGCTTCGAGCTCGACCCGGCCCTGGTCGAGCGCGTGCATGCCTTCAACAGCCAGCGTGGCCTGACCCTGTTCATGACTATGACAGCCACCCTGGCTGCCTTGCTGCACCGCTACAGTGGCCAGCGCGACCTGCGCATCGGTGCGCCGGTGGCCAACCGCATCCGCCCGGAAAGCGAAGGGCTGATCGGCGCCTTCCTCAATACCCAGGTGCTGCGCTGCGAACTGGATGGGCAGATGAGCGCCAGCGCCTTGCTGGAGCAGGTGCGCCAGGCTGCCATCGAAGGCCAGTCGCACCAGGACCTGCCGTTCGATCAACTGGTCGAGGCCCTGCAACCGCCACGCAGCAGTGCCTATAACCCGTTGTTCCAGGTGATGTGCAACGTGCAGCGCTGGGCCTTCCAGCAAAGCCGCAGCCTGGCCGGCATGCAGGTGGATTACCTGGTCAACGACGCCAGCGCCACCAAGTTCGACCTGTACCTGGAAGTGACCGACCTGGATGGCCGCCTGGGCTGCTGCCTGACCTACAGCCGTGACCTGTTCGATGAGCCGCGTATCGCGCGCATGGCCGAACACTGGCAACAGCTGCTGGTCGGGCTGCTCGACAACCCGCAACAGCGCCTGTGCGAGCTGCCGATGCTGAGCAGCAGCGAGCAGCAGCAACTGCTGGGCCAGTTGCAGGGCGACCCGCACTTGGGCCTCGGGCAGACCCTGCACGGGTTGTTCGCGGCCCAGGCCGCACGCACGCCGCAGGCCGGGGCGCTGACCTTCGCCGGCCAGCACCTGAGCTATGCCGAGCTCGAGCAGCGCGCCAACCGCCTGGCCCGGGCCCTGCGCGAACGGGGTGTCGGGCCGCAGGTGCGGGTGGGCCTGGCGCTGCAGCGCTCGCTGGAAATGGTGGTTGGCCTGCTGGCCATCCTCAAGGCTGGCGGCGCCTATGTGCCACTGGACCCTGAATACCCGCTCGACCGCCTGCGCTACATGATCGAGGACAGCCGTATCGGCCTGCTGCTGAGCCAGCGCGAGCTGCTGCAAAGCCTGGGCGAATTGCCCGAAGGCGTGGCGCGCTGGAGCCTGGAAGACGACGCAGCCAGCCTGGCGGCCTACAGCGCTGCGCCGCTGGACAACCTCAGCCTGCCGCAGCACCAGGCTTACCTGATCTACACCTCCGGCTCCACCGGCAAACCCAAGGGCGTGGTCGTCAGCCATGGCGAATTCGCCATGCACTGCCAGGCCGTGAGCGCCGCGTTCGGCATGCGCAGCGACGATTGCGAGCTGCATTTCTATTCGATCAACTTCGACGCCGCCAGCGAGCGCCTGTGGGTGCCACTGTTGTGCGGTGCGCGGGTGGTGTTGCGTGCCCAGGGGCAGTGGGGCGCGGAGGACATCTGCCAACTGGTGCGCGAGCAGCAGGTGAGCATCCTTGGCTTTACCCCAAGCTACGGGAGCCAACTGGCGCAATACCTGGGCGGCCAGGGCGAGCAACTGCCGGTTCGCCTGGTGATCACCGGTGGCGAGGCGCTGACCGGTGAGCACCTGCAGCGTATTCGCCAGGCATTCGCGCCCCAGCAGTTCTTCAATGCCTATGGGCCGACCGAGACCGTGGTCATGCCGCTGGCCTGCCTGGCCCCAGAGGTACTGCCCGCAGCGCTGGGCAGTGTGCCGATCGGCCAGGTCATCGGCAGCCGCACGGCCTACATCCTCGACGAAGACCTGGCGCTGTTGCCGCAAGGGGGTATCGGTGAGCTGTATGTCGGCGGCGCCGGCCTGGCCCAGGGCTACCACGATCGCCCGGGCCTGAGCGCCGAGCGCTTCGTTGCCGACCCGTTCGGCAGCGCAGGTGGGCGCCTGTACCGCACCGGTGACCTGGTACGCCTGGGCGCCGATGGCCTGGTCGAGTATGTTGGCCGCGCCGACCAGCAAGTGAAAATTCGCGGTTTCCGCATCGAACTGGGCGAGATCGAAAGCCGTCTGCAGGCACACGCCGATGTCGACGAGGCAGTGGTACTGGCCCTCGACCTGCCAGGCGGCAAGCAACTGGTGGGCTACCTGGTGTGCCAGCAGGCCGCAGCCGACAACGAGGCGCAGCACCGCCTGCGCGAAGCCGTGAAGGCCGAGCTCCGCCAGCACTTGCCAGACTACATGGTGCCTGCGCACCTGGTGCTGCTTGACAGCCTGCCGCTGATGGGCAACGGCAAGCTCGACCGCCGCGCCCTGTCGCTGCCGGACCTTGAGCAAGCCCGCCAGCACTACCAGGCCCCTGGCGATGACGTGCAAGCTCGGCTGGCGCAGATCTGGGGCGAGGTGCTCAACGTCGCCCAGGTGGGGGTGCAGGACAACTTCTTCGAACTGGGCGGCGATTCGATCCTGTCGATCCAGGTGGTCAGCCGGGCGCGGCAGGCCGGTCTGCAGTTCACGCCACGCGACCTGTTCCAGCACCAGACCATCCAGACGCTGGCCGCTGTGGCAAGGCAGAGCGAAGCGCACAGCAGCATCGACCAGGGGCTGCGCGAGGGCCAGGTTGGCCTGACGCCGATCCAGCACTGGTTCTTCGACAGCGAGGTGCCGCAGCCACAGCATTGGAACCAGGCGCTGCTGCTGGCCCTGCGCCAGCCGCTGGATAAAGCCTCGCTGGAGCAGGCGCTGGCCGCGCTGGTGCAGCACCACGACAGCCTGCGCCTGCGTTTCAGTGCCGCCGCGGGCCGTTGGCAGGCTGCCTACACCCAGCCGGCTGAGGATCAGCTGTTGTGGGCTGCCACCGTCGCCGATTTTGCCGATTGCCAGGCGCTGTACAGCGATGTGCAGCGCAGCCTCGACTTGCAGCAGGGCCCGCTGCTGCGCGGCCTGCTGGTGACGGACGGCCAGGGCCACCAGCGCCTGCTGCTGGCGATTCACCACCTGCTGGTCGATGGTGTGTCCTGGCGTGTGCTGCTGGAAGACTTGCAGGCGCTGTACCGTGGCCAGCCACTGCCCGCCAAGACCCATGCCATGGGCGACTGGGCCGCGCGCCTGGCCAGCTATGCCGGCAGCGATTCGTTGCGTGACGAGCTGGGCTGGTGGCAAAGCCAACTGGGGGGTGCCCGCCGTGAGCTGCCCTGCGATCACCCGCAGGGCGGTAACCTGCACCGCCACGCGCTAACCCTGACGACCGGCCTGAACGCCGAGCAGACCCGGCAGTTGCTGCAACAGGCCCCGGCTGCCTACCACACGCAGGTCAACGACCTGCTGCTGACCGCGCTGGCGCGGGCCATGTGCCGCTGGAGTGGGGACGACAGCGTGCTGGTGCAGCTGGAAGGCCATGGCCGTGATGGGCTGTTCGAGGATATGGACCTGACCCGCAGCGTGGGCTGGTTCACCAATGCCTACCCGTTGAGCCTGCGCCCGTTGCCCGGTGAGGATGACGCCGCGCGGGCAGGCTCGATCAAACGCATCAAGGAGCAGCTGCGCCAGGTGCCGCACAAAGGCCTGGGTTACGGCGTGCTGCGCTACTTGGCGGACGCGGCCGGGCGCGAGCAGATGGCGGCCTTGCCGCAGGCACGCATTACCTTCAATTACCTGGGCCAGTTCGACCAGCAGTTCGACAGCGCGGCGCTGTTCCAGCCGCTGGATGCCCCGGCCGGCCTGGCCCACGACCCCGACGCGCCGCTGCCCAACTGGCTGAGTGTCGATGGCCAGGTGTATGGCGGCGCCCTGCAGCTGCGCTGGACCTTCAGCGCCGAACGCTACGACAGGCAGACCATTGCCGCGCTGGCCGAAGCCTACCGCCTGGAGCTGCTGGCATTGGTGGAGCATTGCCTGGCCGAGGGCAATGGTAGTTTCACCCCTTCGGATTTCCCGCTGGCGCACCTGACGCAAGCGCAGATCGACGCCCTGCCGGTGCCGGCAGCGCAGATCGAGGACGTGTACCCGCTGAGCCCGATGCAGGAGGGCATGCTGCTGCATACCCTGCTGGAGCCGGGCACCGGCCTGTACTACATGCAGGACCGCTACCGCATCAACAGTGCGCTGGACCCCGATCGCTTCGCCCAGGCCTGGCAGGTCGTAGTGGCGCGCCACGAAGCCCTGCGCGCCTCGTTCAGCTGGAACAGCGGTGAGGCGATGTTGCAGATCATTCACAAGCCGGGCGACCTGGCCGTCGACTACCAGGACTGGCGCGGGCTTGCCGAGGCTGCCCAGGAGCAACGCCTGCAAGCCTTGCACAAGCAGGAGCGCGAGGCGGGCTTTGCCTTGCTCAGCGAGGCACCGTTCCACCTGCGCCTGGTGCGCGTGGCAGACGAGCGCTACTGGTTCATGATGAGCAACCACCACATCCTGATCGATGCCTGGTGCCGCTCGCTGTTGATGAACGACTTCTTCGAGGTTTACCAGGCGCTTGGCGAGGGCCGCCAGGCGCAGTTGCCGGTGCCGCCGCGTTACCGCGACTACATTGGCTGGCTGCAACGCCAGGGGCTGGACGATGCGCGGGCCTGGTGGCAGGCCAACCTGGCCGGGTTCGAGCGCGCCACGGCGCTGCCCAGTGACCGCCCATTGCGCCATGACCATGCCGGCAGCGGCATGGTCGTGGGCGACTGCCATACCCGCTTGCAGGTGAGCGAGGGCGTGCGCCTGCGCGAACTGGCGCAGGCGCACCAGCTGACCGTCAACACCTTTGCCCAGGCGGCCTGGGCGCTGCTGCTGGCGCGTTACAGTGGCGAGCGTGACGTGGCCTTTGGCGTGACCGTGGCCGGCCGCCCGGTCAGCATGCCGCAGATGCAGCGCACCGTGGGCCTGTTCATCAACAGCGTCGCGTTGCGCGTGCGCCTGCCGCTGGCCGGGGAGCGTTGCAGCGTGCGCCAGTGGTTGCACAGCCTGCTGCAAAGCAACATGGAGCTGCGCGAGTACGAGTACCTGCCCTTGGTGGCGATCCAGGAGTGCAGCCAACTGCCCAAGGGCCAGCCGCTGTTCGACAGCTTGTTCGTGTTCGAGAACGCCCCGGTGGAAACCGCCGTGCTCGACCATGCGCAGCACCTGAACGCCAGCTCCGACTCGGGCCGTACCCACACCAACTTCCCGCTCACGGCGGTGTGCTACCCCGGCGATGACCTGGGCCTGCACCTGTCGTTCGACCAGCGCTACTTCGACTACCCGACCGTCGAGCGCCTGCTGGCCGAGTTCAAGCGGCTGTTGCTGGCGCTGGTAGAGGGCTTTGCCGGGGAGGTGAGCGAACTGCCGTTGCTGGGCGCCGAAGAACAGCGCTTCCTGCTGGAAGGCTGCAACAGCACCGGGCGGGTTTATCCGCTGGAGCAAAGCTACGTTGCCCAGTTCGAAGCGCAAGTGGCCGCGCACCCGCAGCGCGTGGTTGCCCGCTGCCTGCAAGCCGCCTACGACTATGCCGGTCTGAACCTGGCCGCCAACCGCCTGGGCCACGCACTGATCCTGGCCGGCGTGAAGGTCGACCAGCCGGTGGCGCTGCTGGCCGAGCGCGGCTTGCCGCTGCTGGGCATGATCGTCGGCAGCTTCAAGGCCGGCGCCGGCTACCTGCCGCTGGACCCTGGCCTGCCGGCGGCGCGCCTGCAAAGCATCATCGAGCTCAGCCGCACGCCGGTGCTGGTGTGCAGTGCCGCCTGTGCCGAGCAAGGGCGGCAACTGTTGAGTGCGCTGCCCACGCAGGCGCGCCCGCAACTGCTGGTGTGGGAGGAAATCCAGGCCAGCCAGGTCGCCAGCCACAACCCTGGGATTCACAGCGGGCCGGACAACCTGGCCTACGTGATCTACACCTCAGGTTCCACCGGCCTGCCCAAAGGCGTGATGGTCGAGCAGCGCGGCATGCTCAACAACCAGTTGAGCAAGGTGCCTTACCTAGAGTTGAGCGAGCAAGATGTGATAGCCCAGACGGCATCGCAGAGTTTCGACATTTCCGTGTGGCAGTTCCTGGCGGCGCCGCTGTTCGGGGCTACCGTGCAGATCGTGCCGAACGCCATCGCCCATGATCCGCAGGGCCTGCTGGCGCATGTGCAGGCCAGTGGCATCACCGTGCTGGAAAGCGTGCCATCGCTGATCCAGGGCATGCTGGCCAACGACCATCAGGCGCTCGATAGCCTGCGCTGGATGCTGCCAACCGGCGAGGCCATGCCACCGGAGCTGGCCGCGCAGTGGCTGCAGCGCTACCCGCAGGTGGGGCTGGTGAACGCCTATGGCCCGGCGGAGTGCTCGGATGACGTGGCGTTCTTCCGGGTCGATGCTGCCTCGACTCAAGGCGCCTATTTGCCGATCGGCACGCCGACCGACAACAACCGCCTGTACCTGTGCGGGGACGATCAGGCACTGGTGCCGCTGGGCGCGGTGGGTGAACTGTGCGTGGCTGGCACCGGCGTTGGCCGTGGCTACGTTGGCGACCCGGTGCGCACGGCACTGGCGTTCATCCCGCACCCGTACGGTGCGCCGGGCGAGCGCCTGTACCGTACTGGCGACCTGGCGCGGCAGCGCCCGGACGGTGTGCTGGAGTACGTTGGGCGCATCGACCACCAGGTGAAGATTCGCGGTTATCGCATCGAGTTGGGCGAGATCGAGGCGCGCCTGCACGAACAGGCACAAATCCGCGATGCTGCCGTGGGGGTGCAGGAGGGTGCCAATGGCAAGCACTTGGTCGGTTACCTGGTTGCGCACCAGGGCATTGCCGGGGACGCTGAATTGCTGGAGCGGATCAAGCAACGCCTGCGCGCCGAGTTGCCGGAGTACATGGTGCCGTTGCACTGGGGCTGGTTCGACAGCCTGCCGCACAATGCCAACGGCAAGCTGGACCGCAAGGCCCTGCCAGCCATCGACATCGGCGGCCAGCACAGCCAGGCCTACCAGGCACCGCGCAATGAGCTGGAAGACGTACTGGCGGGTATCTGGGCCGAGGTGCTCAAGGCTGAGCGGGTCGGGGTGCACGACAACTTCTTCGAGTTGGGCGGGCACTCGTTGCTGGCCACGCAGATAGCCTCGCGGGTGCAGAAGCAGTTGCAGTTGAACGTGCCGCTGAGGGCGATGTTCGAGTGCAGCACCGTGGCGGAGCTGGCGGAGTATGTGCAGGGACTGCAGGGCAGTGCACTGGATGACGACAAGGTCGATCGGCTAAGTGACCTGATGGCGGAGCTGGAGGGGTTGTAGGGGATAGGGTCCGCCTTGAGGCTTGCTGCGCGGCAGAAGTCGAGCGCCGCCCGCGCGGCGCTTCGCGGGGCAAGCCCGCTCCCACTGTCTGTTTCGGGCCTGTCTCTTCTGTGAGGTCATCGCTGGCGGCCTTGTTTGTACGACTTAGTATCAAGTCATACGCCAAGGGGCGCTCGATCTCACCCGCGCTGCATATCTTGTGGCCGGCACAGACCTGATGCGATCCCTACGGGCTTGTCCCGCGAAGAGGCTTGAACTCATCTGCATTGCGATGCAACTCGTTTCTGCCCAGCTACATCGAGGCATTGATGAACGCTTCATCCAAAGATCCCGCCCGATACCGAGTCAGGAATTGGTCTGAGCTATGGAACGCTTCGAGTTGACGATGGGCAAGCATGTAAAAGCGATCGCAATGGGCCGTGATTTCCTGCGTATAGTGGGATGAAACCAAAACACTGGCCCCGTCGTTGCACGCGTGTTTGATCCCAAGCCAGATAAAGTGTCGGAATTCCGGATCCACTCCAGCCGTGGGTTCGTCAAGTATGATCAGATCGCTGCCCATGAGTAGCAGTGTCAAGGTGAAAAAGCTCCGAATTTCGCCATAGCTGCAAGTAGAGGATTTTTTCTTGGAAATATCCGAATACCTTTTAGAAAGCGCCGGCGACCACGCACCAAGCCGAGACAGTGCTTCAGAAAGGCAAAGCTTCGACGGGGCATTCAAATGGGTGATTAGATCGTAAACTTCAATCATCCGCAACTGGGGTGGCGGCGTCAGAATTTGCGTCAGATAAGCCAGATGTTGGGCGCGGTTGATGATTTCTCCACGGCCAGGTTTTCTAAGTTTACAAATCAGGTCGAAGAGTGTCGTTTTTCCAGCGCCATTGCTCCCTAATAGACCCACTACTTCACCTGGTGAGATATGTAGGTTGAGATTGTGCAGCAAGGCTTTTTCTTTGTGCGAGAAAGTCAGATCATTAATGGTTAGTATGCTCATTTAATAACGACTCCAGATAGGCTGGACTCTAAAGTGATTCGCTGTTAAATAAAGGCCAAGCAGGGGAAGGAACAATGCCACTGGGAAAACTGACAGTAATGGAAGTTCGCCGCGAAAAACTCGGGTGCTCAAGTACAGAGGGTTGATGAGAGCGTTCAGTTGATCATGCTCTTTACCTGTGACGGCGCCCAGATAGCTGGACATCAGCATGAGAAATGACAGCAATGAGAAAAGTGTACTAGCTGTTCCAAATTTGATAGGCAGGGCGGCCATGACCAAACCCACACAGGAAAAGCCCAGGTAGCTGGTAAAAAAGCAGGCAATTGTGTATAGGTATTCTTGGACTGAATAATCTCCATGTATAGGTTTGGTGATCAGGTAGAATAAAGATGCATATGTGACGCTTAGAATCGAGTAGCTGATCATGTGAGACATCAGAAAAAGGCGAATGGAGTCCTTTTGGTAGATGAACGAACGGATAAAGCCGCTTTCCCGTCTGCCGATAAGGTAAAAGCTGAATCCAAAAAAAGCGACGTTCGCTGAAATGTAAGCGTAAAACCAACCGGCGTAGGATAAATAGGGTTGAGCGGTCTTGTCTGGATTCAGATCGCTTGGGCTCATGATAAAAAACAGCATGCAGGGTGCGAAGGCTGTCCACAACAGACTGGAAGGCTCTCTGAGATGCTCCTTTATCAAAATTTTTGAGATGTTATAGAGCTTTATCGTTCTTGGGAGGGGGCGTAGACTGCTGCTGGTCATGGAAAAGGTACCATTCTGTTAAGTTGTTGTGGAATGATCTGCTTTTGAAATTGATTCGAATAGGTGTTTTGGATGTTGAGGTGTGAGGCGTTGTTCATGTGAAGAAACAAGTGGGGGGAGATATACTTGCAGTAGTGTAAGTTCCTCTTGGGTGAGTGTGTGGAGGAAAGATATAGGTAGCCATCAAGCTTTAATTGTCTCAGGCGTGCTATTAGTGCTGCACTGGTGAGCGGGAGAGGGTTGGTAGCGTTGTTTTGAGTTGGGCTGCTTTCGATGCAGGTGGTGACGTTGGTATAAGTTTCATAAAGGTTGTTCGTTAAGAAATTTTTTAGGTAGGGGTCCTCAATGTCGCTAAGTGTTTTATTTCTCAAGTAAAAGGAGTGCATGAATCGGAAGGTTTGCCACAGTTCAATCACTGATTTTTCCAGTGCGCTACTTAGGTTGTCGGAGTAGGCCATGCCCGCACAGTATCTGACATACTGGTGTTTTCCGCCCCGGTTGCCATAGCAAAGCAGGACGCAGCAGCCAGGAAAAAGTTCATCTGTAAGGTTTAAAATGCAGAGATCTCCTGTTTTTCCCATTTCTTTGAAAAGCGAAAGACTGGGTCGGTTCCAAAGCGCTGAACAAGCATCTCTGTACTTGATTTTGGCTGTGCAAGTTTTAGTTAGCCAAAATCTGAGTAAAAACTGTCGCTCCATAGCTTCTTTGAGCGCGCCGAGCACTGCTTTATCAACAGTCACGTGCACGCTACACCCACAGGTGTCCCGCATGGGGTAGAACTCGTTGTCAATTGGGCTTCTGCAGGGGGTGATGGAAATTAGTGCTGTTGGAATTGCACATTTAGTTAAATCAGTGATCCTGTAGACATTCGTGCGCTCGAAATTGTGTGAGTGAAGGGTTTTCTTTCTATCAATCGTTGTTGTTTGCGAAAAAGCATTGGCAAACGCTTCGAATTCATCATGTGTCAGCCCTGCGCCCAGCTTGTTCCTGCCGTGTATCGGTACATCCAAGTAGAAGTGCTTTCGCTCAAAATGCTCACCTATAGCGCTGGAGGTTACTGAGGATGACCACCCACTACTTGATCCATAAGTTTGCCAGCGGCTGCCACATTCCACGCTATGTGGAAAATGAGACACTGCGCTCGGTCGATGAAATTCAAAGTCGGCAAATTCAAGTGTATGTATTTCGTTGAATATATTCATGCGTTAGCCCACAAATTGAACACATAGGGGGGTGAAAAGCGCAGGGTTAAGTTTTAGGCATTTGGTTATCTCGTAATCAGTGAAGCCTGACCATGGCCTGCTCTGCAAGTTCAGCTCTTTGCAGCGTAAATCTATTAACATATACATGGAGCCTGCTTCCATGAGTGCTAAGCGATAGCCTCTATAGCGATATTTGAATAATGCTTTCGGAAGATAGGCTATGTAAAGCAAAGCTAGGGCGGGGCGTCCAATATTGGATACTTTAGGTATAATTGCTTGCGTAAGCTTGGTGGCGTCAATTTGAGGGCTGTTGGTTTCAAATGTTTTCGAGGAGGGTAAAAGGTGTAGAACGTTGCTCTCAGATGGCCAACGACTAATTCTATTATCTAGATTTACAAAAAATACTTCGATTGGGTAGATCGCGCCACCGCTCGGATAGCCTCTTTTGTAGGAATGTCCTTCTTGTGTCAATAGAGGAGCTGTTAAAGATTGAATCGTTTCAAAATCCAGTGGTCGTTCTACAAACCAGTCACATGACTCATTTCTTTTTAAGTAATGCTCTGGTTTGAGTGGCGACAATGTGAAGTATTGGTCTGGGGCTTCTTTCTCTAGAATGTTTAAGGGTAATTCGTTGCCAGTCAGCGCCTCGAGTTCTTTTGATGGAATGTGATGTAAAGTGCTAGCGTGTTGGCATATGGTGTGGATTGTGTAATTCCCTTTGGCGTGGAACGCTAGCGTTTCGTCCAGTACTTCTGAGGATACGAATTTTAGATAATAGTCATGAGGAAGGGTCATAACATTTCTCCACTACACTGGCAGAGAGACCAATGGATGCTGCAGTCCTCTGTAAATGAGCCGTCAGTCAGATTCAATGTTCTAGAGCGCAAAATTTGATCCTGAGTTACTTTCGATTTTTGAAAGTGCGTGAGTTTGTTAGTGAAAGAGGCGATGGTCCCCAGAATGATTGTGCTCTGCCACTCATCAAGGGTGGTCTTTGGAAGATCAATATTATTTGACTGGCAGAAGCTCCATATTCTGCTCCAGTGATGCTGGCTTGCTCGTACGCTTTCATAGTGTGCTATGCGGTCCAGGGTACAAAAAGCACAGGGGTTTCCGATCGAGGGTATATGTGTTTCTGTTAAATGGAAAAAGTGGTTGCTTATAAAGCCTACGCTGATCCCACAATCTGGATTGTTTTTTAATAAATTGGTGTAATTTGTTCTTAGTTCATCTGGTTTTAATTTTGAGCATGCAAGAACAAATAGCGTTGGGTTCGGGTGTTTATTGGTATTGAGTTGCGGTGTTTTTATGATTTTGATTTTGTTGTTTGGTCTTTGTTCTATGTGTTCTTTTAATGTGTCTGGGATTTCCCAGTCAATGCATACGGTAACATTTTTGAAATGAGGTGGTTGACGGGGTTCTCCGATTATTGATATGGCTTTCAAGAAGCTGATAGCCTTTTGGGGCTGAAGTGATTCGCTTTCGAGGATCTTGGTAAGTTCATGCTGTGTTATTTCTGTTGACTGTCTTTCAATCATGTGGTGAAGAGTATTTACGAGTTTGGGGTCGTCTATTCTTGTAAATCCTTTTGATGAGAAAACTGTAGGTTGTGCATCAAAGTTTAGGATTTCGTAATTGTATATTCTCAAAGTTTTCATTTTGTCCCCTTCGATTGAGACGGGCACCGACGATAGTTAACGCAGGTGCCCGTGTATATTTGTGAGTCAGTCCTCCTGCGCTATTTGAGTGATGGCGTTGCCAGCGCTACCGCCGGAGCCGCCGCTTCCGCCGCTGCATCCACCCCCGCCGCCACAGCCGCCGCTACCGCCACATCCACCTGCCCCTCCTGATCCGCCAAAAAATTCGGCTTCCATATCGCAGTTGTTGTCGAAGGTCAGATCCATCAAATTGATGCCAAATTGAGTGTCCATTGAAGTCTCCTTGGTTGCCCCGTGGTCCGGGGTCCTGTGGGTTTAGTTTGATATTTCATATGCGTCAAATTTGCCGAAGATGATTGGCCACTAAGGATCGTATTTCATGTTTGAGTTCTGGTTGGTGTTGTAGGATTTTTCTGAAATGTATTTCTGACGGAAAACCAAGGACTGATTGCAAGTGTGAGAAATTTCCTATTGTGATGCAGGGGTAGCCCGTATCTCTAGTAGGAATGATATGTGTTTGAGTTGGGGATGTTCTGTTTGAGATGAATGGCGTTTATTGCTTGAGATGCAAAATTCAGTGTTTCAAAATGTAAAATTTAATTATTATTTCCGAAATACACGACCTAGTTACTTGCGGATGGCCCTGCCGGCGATCACCATCGGCGGCCAGGCCTACCAGGCACCGCGCAATGAGCTGGAAGACGTACTGGCGGGTATCTGGGCCGAGGTGCTCAAGGCTGAGCGGGTCGGGGTGCACGACAACTTCTTCGAGTTGGGCGGGCACTCGTTGCTGGCCACGCAGATAGCCTCGCGGGTGCAGAAGCAGTTGCAGTTGAACGTGCCGCTGAGGGCGATGTTCGAGTGCAGTACCGTGGCGGAGCTGGCCGAGTATGTGCAGGGGCTGCAGGGCAGTGCGCTGGATGACGACAAGGTCGATCGGCTAAGTGACCTGATGGCGGAGCTGGAGGGGTTGTAAACCGCAGGCTATGCCCCCACCGCCAATGTCTGGCGGCGGGGGCGCGCCATGCAAACTAGATGACTGGATTTACATCGCAGCGTTGATGAAAGCTTCATCATAGGACTTTGCGCTGTAGCGGGTCAGAAACGCTTCACCATTCCCGAACGGCTCGATGCGCTGGTGTGCAAGCATGTAGAACCGGTGGCAGTTCGTTACGACTTCTTCGGTGTGGTGAGACGATACCAGCGACGCGGCCTGTGGAAGCGAGCTTGTCGAGGCGTCGAACCGCCGCGAACACCGGCAAAGCCGGTGGCATCTATCGCGTCGCCTGTTTCGCGGGCACGCCCGCTCCCACAGATATAGCGCCGCTCTCAAGGCTTATGCAGTACCTGTAGGAGCGGGTTCACCCGCGAACGGGCCAGTACTGGCAACCAATATCTCAGCGCTTGCCAAGAATCTTCCCAAGCATCTCCGGCCGTGGTGCGCCTTGCTGGCTCTGCAGCTGACCCTGGTCATCCTGGTAGAAAATCGCTGGGGTGGCCTGCAACCCCATCTCTTCCATCAACGCCATGTTTGCCGCCAACTTTTGCTGAACCGCCGGCGGCACCTGCTTCAGCGCTGTCAGGGTGCTGGCCTTGCCGGCCTTCTCATGCGCGTGCAAAGCCTTGGCCGGGTCTTGTGCCGCCAGCAGGGCGGCCGACTTGCCTGGGCTGTCTTCGCGGATGATGCCGACCATGATGTGGCGCAACTGCACCTTGCCCGACTCGACCCAAGGCCGTGCCTGTTCCCAGAACATGTTGCAGTACGGGCAGTTGGGGTCGCTGAACAGGTACACCTTGCGCGGTGCATCGTCCCTGCCATCGGCGATCCAGGCGGTTTTCTCCATCTTCGCCCAGATTTCCTTGCTCATCGGCGCATACACCAGCTTTTCCAGCGGCTCTGCGCTCAGGTCCTTGCCCTGTTCGTCGAACAGGTTGCCGACCAGTACGTGCTTGCCGTCGGGCGTCAGGTACAGGGCCAGGGCGTTGTTCTGGTACTCGGCGGCGTAACCGCGCAGGCCGTTGGGGGCGTCGAAGCTGCCTTTGATCACGGCACCCTTGGCTTGCAGTTGCTGAACCGCCTTGGGCAGCTCTTCGGCCTGCAAGGCGGGGGCGGCCAGCAGGGCCAGGGACAGGGGCAACAGTGCAGTCAATCGCATTTCAGTTTCCTTGTGCGGCAGGGGCGGGCGCTGCGGCCCGCTCGAAAGGTTCCAGGGCATGGCGCAGGCTGGCCCGGGACAACTCGCCCAGGTGGCTACCGACCAGCCGCCCCTGGGCGTCATAGAACAGCGTGGTGGGCAGGGCCATCGAACCGACGCGTTGGGCCAGCAGGCCGGTGCCGTCGAACAGCACGTGGGTCAGGCTCAGGCCGGTGGTGGCGAGGAAGGTGCTGACGTTTTCCGGGGTCTCGCCCTGGTTGACGAACAGGAAGGTCACGTTCGGGTATTCGCTCTGCGCCTGCTGCAGCACCGGCATTTCGCGCCGGCAGGGTGGGCACCAGGTGGCCCAGAGGTTGATCACCAGCGGTGTACCGCGGTAGCTGTGCAGCGCCACGGGCTGGCCGCCGGCATTGCGCAGGTTCAGTTCGGGGAGTTCGGTGCCCTTGCTGTACAAGTGCCCGCCAAAGCTGGCCAGGCCCCAGAACAGCGCGCCGCTGAACAGCGCCCAGCCCAGCGGGCGGCGCAGGCCTGGGTGGCGCCAGCCCTGCCACAGGGCACCGCCCACGATACCCGCCAGGCCCGACCAGAACAGAAAGCCGCCATCACGGATGTCGATGATTTGCAGCGGATCGTCCCGGTACATCGGCCAGTACGCCAGCACGAACCCCGCCCGCGCGCTGAGCAAGCCAAGCAGAAACAGGTTGAACAGCGCCGACTCCGGGCTTTCACCGCCGCGCCGTGCGACCCACCAGCCGACCACGCTGGCGATCACCAGCGCGGTGAGCATGAGCAGGTGGTTCAGGGCCATGGTCAGCGGCCCCAGGGTCACGGTGAGCATCAGCCTTGACTCCTGGTCTGGGCCCAGTGTTGCTGGAACACGGCGGCGTCCACTTCACCGGTGATGCGCCGCGCGCGGCGCTCTTCGCCTTCTGGGCCGATCCAGATGATGCTGGGCGGGCCCGGTACCTGGTAGCGTTGTAGCAGCGCTTTGCTGGCGGGGCTGTTGGCGGTCACGTCCAGCCGCAGCAGGTGCACGCCGGCCAGCCCGGCCTGCACGTCGCTGCGGCTGAACACTTGTTTTTCCATCACTTTGCACGACACGCACCAGTCGGCGTAGTAGTCGAGCATGACCCATTGCCCGCGAGACTTGGCGGCATCGAGTTCGCGTTGCAGGTCTTCTGGGCGGCTGACGGTGACGAAGCTATCCTCGGCGTGCGCAGCAGTGGCTGGCGCGGCTGCCCCCCCGGCGAATGGGCGCAGGGGTTGCCAGAGGTCGTCGCCGCCGGCTGCCGCGCCGACCAACAGCAAGCCCCCCCACAGCGCCCCCAGCAGCGGCACTGCGCGCAGTGCCGGCAACCGCTGCAGGGCCGGCCAGGCTGCCCAGGCCAGGGCGACCAGCCAGGCACCGGCGAGTGCCAGCAGCAGGCTGGCCGGCAGCAGGCTGCGCACGGTGTACAGCGCCATGGCCAGGAACACGAAGCCGAATACCGCCTTTACCCGGTCCATCCAGGCGCCCGGGCGTGGCAGGTAGCGGTTGCCCAGGGTGACCAGCAACAGCAGCGGCATGCCCATGCCCAGGCCAAGGGCAAACAGCACCAGCGCGCCTTGCAGCACATCGCCGCTTTGCGCGATGTACAGCAGCGCCCCGGCCAGAGGCGCGGTCATGCAGGGGCCCAGTAGCAAACCGGACAACGCGCCCAGCAAGGCCGCACCATACAGGTTGCCGCCGCGGGTGCCTCGCCCGGCCCGGTCGAGACGATCACGCAGGGCGGCGGGCAACTGCAGTTCGAAGGCGCCGAACATCGGCAGGGCGAGGATGATGAACAGCCCCGCCAGGCTGCCCAGCAGCCAGGGTTGTTGCAGCCAGGCTTGCAGGCTGGCGCCTAGCAGCGCGGCGACCACGCCCAGGGCGGCGTAGACCAGGGCCATGCTCAGTACGTAGACCCCGGCCAGCAGCCAACCGCGGCGGGCGCTGGCACCGTTGCCCAACACCAGCCCGGCGAGAATCGGCAGCATCGGCAGCGAGCAGGGGGTAAAGGCCAGCAACAGTCCCAGGCCGAAGAAGGCCAGCAGGCTCCAGCCCAGGTGCCCCTGTTGCAGGCCGCTGGCCAGGGCCTGGTCGCTGGCTTGTTCGGCGGCCGGCGCTACGCTGCCGCCCAGGTCGATGGTGGTGGTCTGTGGCGGGTAGCACAGGCCGGCGTCGGCGCAGCCCTGCCAGCCCAGGCGCAACTGGCCCTGGGCGTTGGCCGGCAGCAGCAGTTCAAGCTGGTCACGGTACACCGCGCTGTCGCCGAAGAACTCGTCGTGGTGGTTGAGTGCCGGCGGCAATTGCGGCTGTTGATCGCTCGGCAGGCCATCGAATTTGAGGCGCTTCTGATACAGGTAGTAGCCCGGCTTGATCTGGAAGTACAGGCGCATCTGGCCGTCGGCCTGGCGGTCGTGGGTCAGTACGAAGGCCTGCTCGACCGGCAGGAAATCGGGTTTGACGTCGAACGGGTTGGCTTGCAGGGGGCCAGCCAGTAGCAGTGTCAGGAAGAGCAGGAGAACGCGCATGTCTTCGCCTTGGCAGATCGGGGAATGGGGCCATGCTGGCTGGGGTTGATTAAATGAAGGTTAACGGCGGTTTTGAAGAGGGTGTGAGGGTTTTCGGTGCTTGACGGGGGATTTGCAGCGCCTGTGAGATCGAGCGCCGCCCGCGCGGCGCATCGCGAGCTGCGCTCGCTCCTACGCTTGTTTCGGGCCAGTTACGCCTGTGAAAGGCGCGCGCGACCGCCTTGTTTGTTCGGCACGGTATTGAGGCATGCGCCAATGCGTTCGCGCGCAAATCCCACAGGCATAAGCATCGCGAGCTGCGCTCGCTCCTACGCTTGTTTCGGGCCAGTAACGCCTGTGACAGGCGCGCGCGACCGCCTTGTTTGTACGGCACGGTATTGAGGCATGCGCCAATGCGTTCGCGCGCAAATCCCACAGGCATAAATGGCCCGAAACAAGCGTAGGAGCGAGCGCAGCTCGCGATGCGCCGCGCGGGCGGCGCTCGATCTCCCAAGCGCCGAATCTCCAAAGGCGAACACCTATCAGCCCCAGCACGGATCCCCCCCGCTTAAAACCCGACACACCGCGACATATTGTCGGCTTGACTTTGCCTGTCCTCGCTAAATTGCTGTAAAGTTGACGTTCAGGTCAGCTTTCTGCAAGCCAGGCCCAGAATCAGAAGAAAGGGCAGACCCTCGACTGCCCAGAGGATCAAGCATGTCCAACCGTGATATTTCCAGGCGCGCCTTCCTGCAAGGCGGCCTGGTCGCTGGTGTCGGTGTGACCATGGCGCCACTTGGCAGCCAGGCGTTCGCCGCGCTGATGGAGGAACGCGTCACCACTTCGCCGCAGAAGTGGATGAACCACGACGGCAAGGCGCGTTTCCGTAATGATGCGTTGTCCAAGGTCTGCGGCGACAAGGTGTTCGCCCGCGACATCCGTGCCAAGGACATGCCGGGCTGGCCGGTGCAACAGGGCCATGCCTTGTTGCTCAAAGCCACCAAGGCTGACCGCATCTATGCCGGGCATGACCTGAGCCTGCTGGGGGCAGACCTGCAACCAGACCGTGTCGTCACCGCCGCCGACCTGGAACAGGACGGCATCGCCTGGCCCGAAGCGCACTCGCCCGACCCGCTGCTGCCGCCTGGCAAGGTACCGATGTTCATCGGCCACCCCGTGGCAATCCTGATCTGGCACGATTTCGAGCGTTTCCGCCAGGCCAAGCGCAAGCTGCAGTTCAACGACCAGGCGATCCGCTACGGCGCCCAGGCGCCGCTGTACCAGCGTGACCCCTATGGCAGCTTCCGCTTCGTGCGGGTGGGCGGTGCCACGCCGTTCGACGACGATGAGTTCTCCAGCCTGAAGAATTCCATGCTGTTCCCCACCATCCTCAACCGCAAGCCGGTGTGGTCGAAACAGCCCAACCAGCATGGTGACCTGACCGAGCAGGGGCTGTTCTACGCCAACCGTATGGCCGAACAGCTGGACAACCCGCCCGAGGACTGGCTGGTGTTCGACGAGCGCTACAAGACGCCGTCCATCGAACCTGCCGCGCTGGAGCCGGACAACGGCAATGGCTGGTACGACCGGGCCAGCGGCACGCTGCACTTCGTGGTTGCCACCCAGTGCCCGTTCGAAGTGGCGCAGGAATGCGTGCACATGATCAAGCCGTCGCGGTTCACCCTGAACACCCTGAACATGCACCCCGGCTATACCGTGGGCTACGGCTCCAAGGACAACAACATCTTCGTTTTCTACGCTGCCGTGGCTGCGTTGTACGGCGACGGGGTACCGGTCCGCCTGGCCAATGACCGCTACGAGCAGTTCCAGAGCGGCATCAAGCGCCATGCCTTCGATATCCGCTACCAACTGGCGGTGGACAAGAAAGACAACAGCTTCAAGATTTTCCGCGCCGACATGAGCTGCGACGGTGGCGGGCGCATCAACTACAGCCCGTCGGTGGCCGCAGTGGGTGCGACCGCAGCGCAGTCGATCTATTACATGCCGCAGAACGACCTGTCGGTGACTGCCTATTACTCGCGTGGCGTGGAGGCGGGCTCCATGCGCGGCTATGGCACCCTGCAGAGCATGGCGGCGACTGAAATGATGGTCGATGAAATCGCCGGCCGCCTGGGCGTGGATGCCATCGACCTGCGCCGTGCCAACGCGCTGAAGTCGGGCATGAAGAACACCCAGGGCGCGGTGCCGGCCGGCGCCCTGCGCCTGTACGAAATTCTCGACAAGGCCGCTGTGCACGACCGGTGGCGCAACCGTGACGCACGCAAGCAGCAGATGGATGCCAAGGACCAGGATCACTGGTACGGCGTGGGTTTCGCCATCTGCCAGAAAGACTTCGGGACTGGCGCGGAAGCGCCGATGGCCAGCGTCGAGTTCAGCCGCGACGGGCGCATCAGCCTGCGCCACATCGGTACCGAACTGGGCACTGGCATGTCCACTTCGCAGGCCCTGGTGGTCAGCGACTTCCTTGGCCGTTCGGCCGATGAGGTGCGCACTGCCGTTACCGAGTGGCCAGAGCTGCAGCTGACCACCAGCGGCAACCCGTACCTGATCAGCCAGCCCGAACAGGACGCTGCCCTGCGTAACCCGCGCTGGGTGGGCAAGCTGGCGTCGCCATCGTCGGCGACCAACTCGGCGTTCTATTTCAGCCACGCTACTCGCGAAGCGGCACGGGTACTGTTCAACCATGGCCTGTGGCCGGCGGCCATGGCCATCTGGCGCCAGGGGCCTTACGGCGGGCAGGCCAACCCGCTGGTGGTGCGCCGCGAGAACGCTGTGTGGGTCAACGGTGAGCTGACCGGCAACGGCCTGGCACCGATCCCGTTCGCCCAGCTGGCGCAAAAGGCCCATGACATGGGCCTGGTCACCGGTGTGAGCGTACACGGCTTCAACCGCTGGAGCTGGGCCGAGGCCGACTTCGTCATCGACGGTGTGCGCGAGCGCTTCCCGCTCGACGCCGTGGCCGTGAAATACGGCGACGGCGCGGTCAACGCCAAGAAAGCGCAGATGAGCAGCCACGGTTATCACCTGCTCGACCGGCAGAACGCGGCGTACCCCGATACCCAGCTGAACAACGCCATGGTCACCTACTACAGCCCGGTGGCGACCATTGTCGAAGTCAAGGTCAACAAGGGCACCCACGAAGTGCAAGTGCTCAACCACCACAGCTGGGTCGAGTGCGGCCGGGCGCTGGTGCCGGAGCTGGTCAAAGGCCAGCTCGAAGGTGGCATCGCCATGGGTATCGGGCACGCCCTGACCGAAGAAATGCCAATGTACGAGGGCGGGCCCGGGGAGGGCGACTGGAACTTCAACCGCTACCGCCTGCCGCATGCGCGCGATGTGGCGGTGTGGCAGCAGACCAGCGAAATTCTGCCGCCGCTGTCACCCACCGACCCGTCCAAGGGCATTGCCGAAGTGGTGATGATCCCGGTCGTCGGTGCCATTGGCAATGCCGTCGCGCATGCCATTGGCAAGCGCGTGCGCGATCTGCCCATTACCCCAGCCCGTATCAAGGAGGCCCTCAATGGCTAACCGCCCACTGCAACTGACCCTCAACGGTCAACCGGTCGGCCCGGTCGAGGTCCCCGACGACCTGGCGATGCTCGACTACCTGCACGAACACCAGAACCTCACCGGTTCGCGCCTGGGCTGCGGCCAGGGCATCTGCCACGCCTGCGTGGTGATCGTGGACAACCCGGACGGCACCTGCGAAGAAGTGCGCACCTGCATCACCGGTGCCCACTACTTTGCAGGCAAGAAAGTGCGCACCATCGAAGGCCATGCCAGCAAGGACGAGGCCGGCAACCTGACGCTGAACCCGATCCAGCAGAAGTTCGTCGACCTGTTCGCCTTCCAGTGCAGTTACTGCGCACCAGGCTTCGTCAACGCCGCTACCGTGCTGGTGGAAACCGCCCAGCGCCAGCCGCTGAACAAGAGCGAAGTGCAAGACCGTATCGAGGCCAGCCTCGGGCACCACATCTGCCGGTGCACAGGCTACGTGCGTTACTACGACGCCACCCGCCAGGTGCTCAACGACCTCGGCCTGGTCAAGGAGGGTTGAACATGGGCTTCGTACGTAGCGCATTGGCGCTGGCGTTGGGTGTTGCCGTCAGTTCGGCGGCCCTGGCTGCCGATGAAGCACAGGTCAAGCGCGGTGAATACCTGGCCCGCGCCGCCGACTGCATGGCCTGTCACACCGCCGAAGGTGGCGCACCGTATGCCGGCGGCCTGCCGATCCATTCGCCGTTCGGCACCATCTACGGCAGCAATATCACCCCGGACAAGCAGTACGGCATCGGCAACTACAGCGGCGACGAGTTTTTCGCAGCAGTCACGCAGGGCAAGCGCAAGGATGGTGCCAACCTTTATCCCGCGATGCCTTACACCTCGTACCACCTGATCAAGCGCGAAGACTCGGACGCGATTCTTGCCTACCTGAAAACCGTACCGCCGATCAACCGCCCGGCCCCGCAGACGGCGCTGCGCTTCCCGTTCAACGTGCGCATGGGCCTGAGCGGCTGGAACCTGTTGTATGGCAAGAGCGTGCAGCTGCAGCCAGCCGAGGGCAAAAGCCCGGCCTGGCAGCGTGGCCAGTACCTGGTCGAAGTCATGGGCCACTGTGGCGAGTGCCATACCCCACGCAATGCGATCGGTGCACTGCAGCAGGACCAGCGCCTGAGTGGCGGCCTGCTGGCGGGTTACCTGGCGCCCAGCCTGCTGGCCCAGGACCTGGCTGAGCGGGGCTGGACCCAGCCAGACTTGACCACCTTCCTCAAGCACGGCATCAGCGCCCAGGGCAGCATGTTCAACGAGATGTTCCCGGTGGTGCACCACAGCACCCAGCACCTGGAGGACGCCGACCTGGCGGCCATGGCCACCTACCTGCTGGGCGACCAGCCACCCGCGGCCAAGGTCATCCAGCCGGTTGCCCTGGCGCAGATGAGCGACAGTGCCCAGCGCGGCCACCAGCAGTACCTGAACGTTTGCGCCGGCTGCCATGGGGTCGACGGCGAGGGCAAGCCACACGTCGCCGTGGCCATGCAGGGCAATACCGTGCTGCGCCAGGCCGACTCGCGCAACCTGGTCAAGGTCATCCTCGAAGGCATCCGCGAACAACAGTTCACCGGCTTCGAGCGCATGCAGCCGATGCCTGGCTTCGCCGGTAAGCTGGATGACCAGCAGGTGACGGACATGGTCAACTACCTGCGCCAGGCCTGGGGTGGATTGCCCGGTGACCTGAAGGTACAGCAGCTCGCCGAGCTGCAGGCGGAGTAACCGGTGCAGCATCTCGATCTTCAGGTGATTCGCCAGGCCTTGCAGTGGTCGTGCAGCGGTCAGCAGGTGTGGTTGTGCACGGTACTCGCCACCTACGGTTCGGCGCCGCGTGCACCGGGGTCGCTGCTGGCGGTCAACGCCAGCGGCCAGTGGCTGGGTTCGTTGTCTGGTGGCTGCGTAGAGGACGACTTCCTGCACCGTGTGGCCTTGGGCGAGTTCGCCGAGCCGGTCACCCTTGTGCGTTACGGCGATGGCAGTGACCCCCGCTCGGGCATTCGCCTGCCGTGCGGCGGGGTGCTGGAAGTGCTGGTGGAAAACCTGGCGGCCGAGTGCGACGTGCAGGCCCACCTGCGCGAGTTGCAAAGCGCATTGCTGGGGCAGCGCCGGTTGTTGCGTGAAGTGCGCCTGCCCGACGGCAACCGCCAGTTGGTGCCTGACACCAGCCAGGGGCCGCGGGTGCAGCGTGAGCCCACCTGTGTACGGCTGCGCGTCGGCGCCGCCCAGCGCCTGCTGCTGGCGGGCTATTCCAGCGTGGCGCACTGTTGCGCCGAGTTCGGCAAAGGCCTGGGCTTCGAAGTGATTCTCTGCGAGCCACGTGATGAGGTGCTCGACGGCGTGCACCTGGACGGCATCGAGCTACGCCGCGAGCTGCCGTCGGAATTTATCGCCAATGGCGGTTGCCATGCCGACACGGCGGTGGTTGCATTGACCCATGATCCGAAAATCGATGACCTGGCCATGCTTGAAGCGGTGCGTACCGAAGCGTTCTACATCGGCGTGATGGGCTCGAAGGCCACCTCTGACAAGCGTCGCGAGCGCTTGCAGCGCATTGGTGGGCTGGGTGAGGTCGAACTGGGGCGCATTCATGCACCGATCGGCCTCAACCTGGGCAGCAAGACCCCGGCAGAGATCGCCCTGGCGGTGCTGGCCGATGTGCTGCGGGTGCGTAACGGCATCGGGCGGGCTGCGCTGTGAGCGTGGTCGCGCTGGTGCTGGCTGCCGGGCGCGGCACGCGTTTCGGTGCTGACAAGCGCTTGGCGACCCTGGCTGACGGCCGCAGCATGCTGGCGCATAGCGTGGCGCGGGCGAGGGCGGTGTTCGACGATGTGCGTGTGGTGCTGCGCGAGGGTGAACGGGGGGAGGATTTCGGTTTGCCTGCCGGTTGCCGGGTGATCGTTAGCCCGGATGCGGCGCTGGGGCTGGGGCACAGCCTGGTGGCCGGGGGCCGGTCGTTGGGCGACAGCCACGCGCAGGCGGTGGCGATTTTGCTGGGTGATATGCCGTGGATCGAGTTGGCCACCCTGCGCCGGTTGGCCGAGGCCTCCAGCGTTTCGCGCATTGTGTTGCCGCGCCATGCGGGGCAACAGGGGCACCCGGTGATCTTTGGCCGCGATTTCTGGCCGGCGCTGGGGCAGTTGACCGGTGATGAAGGGGCGCGGGCGGTAGTGCGCGCGCAGCGGGATTGTTGTGTGGAGGTTGAGGTGGAGGATGCAGGGGTGTTGCGGGATGTGGATACGCCGCAGGGGTTGATTTAGGCATGGGGTGTTTGCCACAACATGTTCTGCGCCTGTGAAAGGTGTTCGCCGAAACAATTTCAGCGCTTATGAGATCGAGCGCCGCCCGCGCGGCGCATCGCGACCAAGGTCGCTCCTACATTTGTTTCGGGCCAGTCCATCCTGTGCCAGGCGCGCGCGACAGCCTTGTTTGTACGACGCCATATCGAGACATGCACCAAGGGGCGCGCGCGGATCCCACAGGAATAATTGGCCCGAAACAAATGTAGGAGCGACCTTGGTCGCGATGCGCCGCGCGGGCGGCGCTCGATCTCACAGGCGCTGAAAATCTTTCGGCGAACACCTGATCCCCCCACAAAAGGTCCATAATCCCCCCTTAATCCCCCCATAGTGCAATACCAGCCACACCACTCCGGGAGCCCCACCATGCACGTTCTGCTCTGCGAGGACGACGACCTGATCGCCGCCGGCATCTGCGCCGGCCTTACCGCTCAGGGCCTGACCGTCGACCGGGTGGGCAACGCCGCCGCTGCGCGGGCCATGCTGCAGGCGGCGCAGTTCGACGTGATGGTCCTCGACCTGGGCCTGCCCGACGAAGACGGCCTCAAGCTGCTGCGCCGCCTGCGCGAAAAAGGCGAGACCTTGCCGGTACTGGTGCTCACCGCGCGCGACGCCGTCACCGATCGCGTCGATGGCCTGCAGGCCGGTGCCGACGATTACCTGCTCAAACCCTTCGACCTGCGCGAGCTGGCTGCACGCCTGCACACCCTGCTGCGGCGGGTGGCGGGGCGGGCGGTCAATGTGATCGAGCACGGCCCGCTGCGTTATGACCCCAGCAGTTGCGAGGCGACCCTGGCCGGCCAGCAGGTCGACCTTTCCCGCCGTGAACAGGCGCTGTTGCAGGCCCTGCTGCAAAACCCCGGGCGGGTGTTGTCCAGCGAGCAGTTGAAGGACTGCGTGTATGGCTTCAGTGACGAAGTGGAAAGCAACGCCCTGAACGTGCATATCCACCACCTGCGGCGCAAGCTCGGCAACGGTATCGTCGAGACCGTGCGCGGCCTGGGCTACCGCCTGGGCCCGGCGCAGGCACCGGAAGAGGCTGCACCATGAGCCTGCGGGTACGCTTGAGCCTGATCCTGGGCAGTGCCTTCATCATCATCTGGGTGCTGGCTGCGGCATGGATGCTGCGCGACCTGCGCCAGCAGATGATGTTTTCCCTCGACCAACGGCTGGTCGCCTCGGCGCGCATGGTCGCCGGGCTGATCGACCAGTTGCCGCAGCCATTGACGGCCAAGGGCGGCGAGGCGCATTTCTCGGCCGACCAGTTCAGCGTGCCGGACGGCATGGCCTGCCAGGTCAGCTCGCTGCGCGGCGAAATCCTCGCCAGCAACCACAAGCACGACGGGACCATGGATGACGAGCGCAGCGGCTTCCGCGACCAGACCATCGACGGCGCTTCGTGGCGCACCTTCACCTACAACCATGGGGATGTGCGCATCACCACCGCCGACCGGCATATGGAGCGTGAAGCGCTGAACCAGTCGATCCTGCTGGCGGCTTCGGCGCCGGTGCTGATGGCCCTGCTCGGTAGCCTGGGGTTGTTGTGGATCGGCCTGGGCAAGGGCCTGGAACCGCTCAACCGCATGCGCGATGCCTTGCGCCGCAGGCGTGCCGACAGCGTAGAGCCGTTGCAGGTGGCGGGCCTGCCCAGCGAGTTGCAACCGTTGCTGGACACCCAGAACCAGCTGTTCCTGCGCATTGCCCAGACCATCGAACGCGAGCGGCGCCTGACTGACGACGCCGCGCACGAGTTGCGCAGCCCGTTGACCGCAATCAAGACCCACCTGCAGGTGGCGCGCATGACCGATGGCGCCGTGCGCGAGCAGGCACTGGAGCATGCCGAGCAGGGCGCCGACCGCATGCACCGTACCCTTGAGCAGTTGCTGATGCTGGCACGGGTGGAGGGCAGCCTTTCGTTCGAGGATGGCGTGCAGTGCAGCGCCGAGCAGGTGGCCCGCCAGGCCGTACAGGACGCGGGCGGGGGTGACAACCGGCGTATCGTGTTGCGCCTGCCTGAAGAGGCCACGCAGATCTACCTGGGCATGCCGGCGCCGCTGGCAGTGGCCGCGCTGCGCAACCTGCTGGACAACGCCCTGCGCCATGGCGGCGAACAGGCAGTGGAGTTGGAGGTGCAGATGGCTGACGGGCAGGTGGGCTTCATGGTGCGTGACCATGGGCCGGGGATTGCCGAGGCGGATCTGGAACACCTTACCGAGCGTTTCTGGCGCAGCGGGCAGAGCGGTGGTTGCGGGCTGGGGTTGGCGATCGTGCAGGCGATCGTGCAGCGGTGTGCCGGTAGCCTCAGGTTCGACAGCAGTAGCGATGGCTTGCGGGTGTGGTTACGAGTGCCGGCGCGTTCGAGCAGTTGATTTTCACTGCCTGTGCCGGCCCTTTCGCGGGCTTGCCCGCTCCCACAGGGTCAGGCGCTGTGCAGTACCTGTGGGAGCGGGCAAGCCCGCGAAAGGGCCGGCACAGGGGGAATAAAATACAGTAACAACCGCTAAATCCTCCCAGCACCCAAGCGTTTTCCAAGCGACGAACACCCGCACTTTCGCTCGCTTGCGAGGATTTACCCATGTCCACCGCTTCCAGCCTTGCCCAGGTCCCGCCGGCCAGCGTGCCGCAGGCCCTGTACGAATTCATCGACTCACCCTTGCTGCAACGCCAGCAACAGCAAGAGTCCAACGCCCGCAGCTACCCACGGCGCATCCCGCTGGCGCTCAAGCGCGCCAGGGGTATCCACGTTGAAGACGTCGAAGGCCGACAGTTCATCGACTGCCTGGCGGGCGCCGGCACCTTGGCGCTGGGCCATAACCACCCGGTGGTGATCGAGGCGATCCAGCGTGTGCTGGCCGATGAGATCCCCTTGCACACACTCGACCTGACCACACCGGTCAAGGACCGCTTCGTTCAGGACCTGTACAGCACCCTGCCCGAGGCCCTGCGCCGCGAGGCCAAGGTGCAGTTCTGCGGCCCGACCGGGACCGACGCCGTGGAGGCGGCCCTCAAGCTGGTGCGCAGCGCCACCGGGCGCAGCACCGTGTTGGCCTTCCAGGGTGCCTACCATGGCATGAGTCAGGGGGCCCTGAGCCTGATGGGCAGCCATGGTCCCAAGCAACCGCTGGGTGCCTTGTTGAGCAGCGGCGTGCAGTTCATGCCATACCCGTACGACTACCGCTGCCCGTTCGGCCTGGGCGGTGAGGCCGGGGTCAAGGCCAACCTGCATTACCTGCAAAACCTGCTGCTCGATCCGGAAAGCGGGGTGCCACTGCCGGCTGCAGTCATCCTGGAGGTGGTGCAGGGCGAGGGCGGGGTGATCCCGGCCGATATCGAATGGCTCAAGGGGGTGCGCCGGATCACCGAGCAGGCGGGTGTGGCCTTGATCGTCGATGAGATTCAGAGCGGCTTTGCCCGTACCGGGCGGATGTTCGCCTTCGAGCATGCCGGCATCGTGCCGGACGTGGTCACGCTGTCCAAGGCCATTGGCGGCAGCCTGCCGTTGGCGGTGGTGGTGTACCGCGACTGGCTGGACACGTGGAAACCGGGGGCGCACGCCGGCACCTTCCGCGGTAACCAGATGGCCATGGCGGCGGGTTCGGCGGTGATCGACTACCTGGTCGAGCATCGCCTGGCCGAGCATGCCGAGGCCATGGGGCTACGGTTGCGTGGGCACCTGCAGCGCCTGCAGCGGGACTACCCGCAGTTGGGTGATATCCGTGGCCGGGGCTTGATGCTGGGCGTGGAGCTGGTCGACCCGCAAGGCCAGCCCGATGTGCTGGGCCACCCACCGGCTAACCGCGACCTGGCGCCCAAGGTGCAGCGCGAGTGCCTCAAGCGTGGCCTGATTCTGGAGCTGGGAGGGCGACATGGTGCGGTGGTGCGCTTCTTGCCACCGTTGATCATCAGCGGCGAGCAGATCGATGAAGTCGCGCAGCGCTTTGCCGAGGCGTTGATCGCGGCGGTCTGACTGATTGGCGGGGCCACAAAGCGGCCCCGCCAATAGCCTATCCATCACCGTCGCCGCTTCTCCCGCCACCAGGCGTGAAACCCACTGCTGGCGCTACTGATCTCTTCCCGCAGGGTTTCCATTCATAACCGCATGACGTCACCGTAGGCCAAGTTCGGCGCACGCATTTGAAGGCGCCCGGCCGCGCGGCTGCAGGGGCTAAATCGGCCTCGCGCAGTTTCGTCCTTGTGGGATGACTGGACCCTCTGGTCCCGCTTCCTATTGCTAAGGACGCATCGCATGAATGCCGAAGATTCGTTGAAACTCGCTCGCCGCTTCATTGAACTGCCGCCGGAAAAACGCCGTTTGTTCCTGGCCGCGCTGCAACGAGAGGGGGTGGATTTTGCCGTGTTTCCGATCCCGGGCAATGTCGCCGAGGCCAGCCGTGACCGGCTCTCGTATGCACAGCGGCGCATGGCGTTCTTGTGGCAGCTGGACCCACAGGGCGCGGCCTACAACCTGCCCATGGCCGTAAGGCTCAAGGGCGAGCTGAATCTTGTCGCGCTGCAAGCTGCGTTCGATCAGTTGGTGGCCCGCCACGAAAGCCTGCGCACACGCCTGCGGGCCGACGCCGACGAATGGCTGCAGGAGGTACTGCCGCCCGCTGCAGTGGCCATCACCCGCCACGACCTCAGCCTGCTCGAGGCCTGCGAGCGCGAGCAGCAGGTCCTCACGCTCGGCGCCGCCGAGGCGCAGGCGCCGTTCGACCTGGTGCAAGGGCCGCTGCTGCGGGTGCAACTGGTGAAGTTGCAGGCGCAAGAGCATGTGCTGATGTTGACGCTGCACCACATCGTCGCCGACGGCTGGTCGCTGAATGTACTGGTCGACGAGTTCGTGCAGCTGTACGACGCCGCGTGCAGCCAGGTGTCGCTGTCGTTGCCGGCCTTGCCCATCCAGTACCGCGACTACGCCCTGTGGCAGCGCAGCTGGCTGGAGGCGGGCGAGCAGGAGCGGCAGATGGCGTACTGGCGAGACAAGCTGGGCGACGACCATGCGCCCCTCGACTTGCCGTTCGACCACCCGCAGCAAGCGCTGCCCAGCTTGCGCGGCAAGCGTGTGGAACTGCAGCTCGAGGCGGACCTGGCGGCGCGCCTGGCCAGCCTGGCCAAGGCCCATGGCGTGACCTTGTTCATGGTGCTGCTGGCCTCGTTCAAGTTGCTGCTGCAGCGCTACAGCGGCCAGCGGGCCATTCGCGTCGGCGTACCGGTCGCCAACCGCCACCGCAGTGAAGTGGAAGGCCTGATCGGCTGCTTCATCAATACCCAGGTGCTGCACACCGAGATCGACCCGCTGATGGACGTGGCGCAACTGCTGCTTCGGGTCAAGGACACCGCGTTGGGGGCCCAGGCCCATCAGGACCTGCCGTTCGAGCAGTTGGTCGAGGCCCTGGGCGTGCCGCGCAGTGCCAGCCATATCCCGTTGTTCCAGGTGCTGTTCAACCATCAGGCGGCCATCGCCGATGCAGGGCAGATTCAGCTGGCCAGCGGCCTGACCCTGGAAAAAGTCGCGCTGGACAAGCACAGCGCACGTTTCGACCTGTCGCTGGACACCTACGAGAGTGCCGGCCGCCTGCACGCGGTGTTCACCTATGCCGTGGACCGCTTCGAACCGCACACCGTGGCGACGCTCAGCCAGCACTGGCTGCGCCTGCTACAGGGCCTGACCGAGCGTGCGCAAGGCCCGGTGGGCGAGCTGGTGCCGGGCGATGAAGCGCCCTTGGTCGTGCCCCAGGCGTTTGACGCCCCCGCGGCGGTCCACACACTGATCGATGCCGCTGCCGCACGCGATCCGCAGCAGTTGGCGGCAGTCAGTGGCAGCCAGCAGATCAGCCATGGCGCCCTGCAAGCCCGCGCCGAGGGCGTGGCCCGGGTGCTGCTGGGCGCCGGCGTGCAGCCCGACGAGCGGGTGGCGGTGCTGGCCGATCGCTCCATCGACATGCTGGTCGCCATCCTGGCTGTGCTCAAGGCCGGTGCCGCCTACCTGCCGCTGGAGCCCGGACAGCCACAGGCGCGGCTGGATTTCATGCTGGCCGACAGCCAGGTCAAGCGGGTACTGGCCCCGGCGGGGCGGCTGCAACTGGCGCCCGGCATCGAGCGTATCGACCCCACGGGTGATTACCCGGCGGCGCCGTTGCCGCGCGTGCCTGTGCACGCCGACAACCTGGCGTACGTGATCTACACCTCCGGTACCACCGGCACACCAAAGGGCGTCGCCATCAGCCATGGCGCCCTGGCCAACTATGTGCAAAGCGTGGGCGAACGCCTGCGTATCGACGAACTGCGCAGCCTGGCGATGGTCACCACACCGGCGGCAGACCTGGGGCACACCATGCTCTTCGGCGCCCTGTGCAACGGCAAGACCTTGCACATGCTGGCCAATGATACGGTGCTGGACGCCCAGGCCTACGCGCACTACCTGCAACGGCATGCCATCGACGCGGTGAAGATGGTGCCCTCGCACCTGCAGGCGATGCTCGCCGCCGGCAGCGATGCCCTGCCTCGGCGCTGCCTGGTGGTCGGCGGTGAGGCCATCAGCCCAGCGCTGATCGCGCGCATCGCCGCGCTGGCACCGGGGCTGCGGCTGCTCAACCACTACGGCCCGACCGAAACCACGGTCGGTGTGCTGACCCATGAGGTCCACGGCCAGGCCTTGCTGGGGCGCCCGCTGGGCAACCTCAGCGTGCAGGTTTTCGACGCCTGCCTGCTGCCGGTGCCGGCTGGCGCGCGCGGCGAGTTGTACCTGGGCGGTGCGGGCCTGGCCAGGGGCTACCTGGGGCAGCCGGCGCTGACCGCCGAGCGCTTCGTGCCCGACCCTTCGGGCCAGGGCGGGCGCCTGTACCGCAGCGGCGACTGGGTCCGCCGTGATGGCCACGGCCAACTGGCGTTCGCCGGGCGCATGGACGGCCAGTTGAAGATCCGTGGCTATCGCGTGGAACTGGCGGAAATCGACAACTGCCTGCGCCAGTTACCCGAGCTGGACACCGCCGTGGTGCGCGTGGTCGGCGAGCAGGACAACCGGCAACTGGCCGCCTACCTGGTGCCCAGGGCGTGGCCTGCGGACGAGGCGGGCCGGCAGGTCTGCATCGACGCCGCCCGGCTGGCGCTGCGCCAGACGCTGCCCGAGCACATGGTGCCGCGGTACCTGATGCTGTTGCCGCACCTGCCGGTGACAGCCAACGGCAAGGTCGACCTGCAAGCCCTGCCGCAGGCGCTGGCCACCCAGGTGAACTACCGTGCCCCGGTAACCGCGCTGCAAGCGAAGGTGGCGGCAATCTGGGCCGAGGTGCTGCAAGTGGACCAGGTGGGCCTGGACGACAACTTCTTCGCGTTGGGCGGCCACTCGTTGCTGGCCACCCAGGTGGTGTCGCGGATCCGCGAGCAGTTGCAGCGGGAAGTGGCCTTGCGCGTGCTGTTCGATACCCGTGACCTGGAGGCGTATGCCCAGGTACTCGAAGGCCTGGAGCAAACCGGCGGCGGCGCCATCGCGCTGCTGGACCGCAGCGAGCGCCTGCCCGTCTCCCATGCCCAGTACCGGCAGTGGATGTTCTGGAAGCTCAACCCCGACAGCACCGCCTACAACACGCCACTGGCGGTGACCTTGCGCGGCGCGCTGGACCTGGGCGCCCTGCAGGCCGCCTTCGATGCGCTGGTCGCGCGGCACGAAAGCCTGCGCACCGTGTTCGCCGAGCACGATGGCCTGCCCTGGCAGGTGGTGAAACCGGCCGCGCCGGTGCTCATCGAGGCCCAGGACCTGATCGGTCTGTCACGCGATGCGCTCAAGCCTCACCTGGACCAGCTGTTCGCCAGCCCCTTCGACCTGGCCCAAGGGCCGCTGCTGCGCGTCGCGCTGTGGCGCACTGCCGCGCAGGAGCACCTGCTGGCCGTGTCGTTGCACCATATCGTCTCCGACGGCTGGTCGATGAGCGTGATGGTGCGCGAGCTGGCCGCCGCGTACAACGCCCGCACCCAGGGGCAGGCCGACCAGCGCCCGGCGCTGGCGGTGCAGTACGCCGACTATGCCGGCTGGCAGCGCCAGCGCCTGGCCGAGGGCCAGTTGCAGGCGCAGCTGGCGTTCTGGAAGGCCAACCTGGAGGACGATTTCGCGGTGCTGGAGTTGCCTGCCGACCGCTTGCGTCCACAGCAACAGAGCTACCGCGGCGGGCGCATCGACGTGCAACTGCCCGCCGAACTGACCGGCCAGCTGCGGCGCCTGGCGGTGGCAGCCAATGCCACGCTGTTCCATGTGTTCCTGGCCTCGTTCGCCCTGCTGCTGTCGCGCTACAGCGGGCGGGAGACCCTCAACATTGGTATTCCCGTCACCAATCGCAACCGCCTGGAACTGGAAGGCCTGATCGGCTTTTTCGTCAATACCCTCATTGCCCGGGTCGGCATCGTGCCCGCGCACACCTTTGGCCAGTTGCTGGCCGCGGTCAAGGAAACCACCCTTCAGGCCCAGGCCAACAAGGACATCCCCTTCGACGTGCTGGTCGAGCAGCTCAAGCCGGAGCGCGGCCTGGCCCACAACCCACTGTTTCAGGTGATGTTCAACCACCTGCTGGATGTGGGCGAGAAGGTCTCCAGTGACAGCGTGCAGGGCTTGCACGTGGAAGAAGTGCAGTGGCTGGAGCAGACCACCCAGTTCGACCTGTCGCTGGACACCCTGGAGCGCTCGGACGGCGTGACCGCGACCTTCAACTATGCCACCGACCTGTTCGATGCCGAGCGCATCCAGCGCCTGGCGGGGCACTGGCTGACCTTGCTGGCCAGCCTCGGTCAGGCCGAGGTGGCCGTTGCCGAGCTGCCGATTGTAGATGCCGCGCAGCAGCGCCAGCTGGTCCAGGACTGGAACCCGCTGCCCACCGCCACCGCACAGGCGCCCGACACCCTGCAACTGATCGAAGCCCAGGCCCAGGCACGGCCGCAGGCCACGGCGCTGGTGCTCGACGCCCAAAGCATGACTTACGGCGAGCTGAACCGCCGGGCCAACCGCCTGGCGCACCGCTTGCGCGAACAGGGCGTGGGCCCCGATGTGCGGGTCGGCATCGCGGCGCAGCGCAGCCTCGAACTGATCGTCGGCCTGCTGGCGGTTCTCAAGGCCGGTGGCGCCTATGTGCCGCTGGACCCTTCCTACCCGCGCGAGCGGCTGGTGCACATGCTCCAGGACAGTGGCATCGAACTGCTGCTGAGCCAGCCCGAACTGGCGTCGAGCCTGCCAGACCTGGCAGGCGTGCGCCGCATGCACCTGAGCGCGGCGCAGGAGGCAGTGGCGGGCGGCAACGAGGGCAACCCGCAGCCGCTGACCGTGGCAAGCAACCTGGCCTATGTGATCTACACCTCCGGCTCCACCGGCAAACCCAAGGGCGTGGCCATCGCCCGTGGCGAACTGTCGGCGTTCTGCCAGGTGGCCGCGGAGTATTCGCGACTCACCCCTGAAGACAAGGTGTTGCAGTTCGCCACCGTCAGCTTCGACGGCTTCGTCGAGCAGCTGTACCCGGCGCTGTGCGTGGGTGCGCAGGTGGTGATGCGGGGCGAACAGCGCTGGGACATCGAGACGCTGACCGCCACCATCGTCCGCCAGGGTGTGACCGTGGCCGACCTGCCCACCGCGTACTGGCGGCTGTTCGCCGCGCACATGCGCGGTGCGTCGTCCTGTGGCGCCCTGCGCCAGGTGCACGTGGGCGGCGAAGCCATGCCGCCCGAAGGCCTCAACGACTGGTTTGCCTCCTGCCTCAAGGGCGTGCGTCTGCTCAATACCTACGGGCCGACCGAGGCCACGGTGGTGTCGACCGTGTTCGACTGCTCGGCCAGCGCCTTGCAGGCGTTGCCTAAGGCAAGCGTACCGATCGGCACGGCCATCGGCGGGCGTGCTACCTACCTGTGCGACAGCGGCTTCACGCTGGCGCCCGTGGGGGTGGTGGCAGAGCTGTTGATCGGCGGCAACGGTTGCCTGGCGCGGGGCTATTTCAACCGGCCGGCGCTGACCGCCGAGCGCTTCGTGCCCGACCCCTTCGACACCAGCCTGGCAGGCGGTGGGCGCCTGTACCGCACCGGTGACCTGGCGCGGTACCGCACCGATGGTGTGCTGGAGTACAGCGGGCGGATCGACCACCAGGTCAAGGTCCGCGGGTTCCGGGTGGAAATGGGCGAGATCGAGGGCCACCTGCTGGGCCACGCCCTGGTGCGCGAAGCCGTGGTGCTGGCGCAGCCGACCGCCAACGGCGTGCAACTGGTGGGCTACGTGGTGCCTGCCGATGCTGGGCAGGCCGGCGACCTGCAGGCCGAAGCGGCGCTGCGTGACACCTTGCGTGATGCGCTCAAGGGCAGCCTGCCCGAACACATGGTGCCGGCGTTCCTGCTCATCCTTCCGGCATTGCCGTTGTCGCCCAACGGCAAGCTGGACCGCAAGGCGCTGCCGGCGGTCGATGCCAGTCTGCTGCAACAGGCCTACCAGGCCCCGGCCAGTACCCTGGAGGCGCAGGTCGCCGACCTTTGGGCGCAGGTGCTCAAGCTGGACCGCGTGGGGCGCGCCGACCACTTCTTTGAGCTGGGCGGCCACTCGTTGCTGGCCACCCAGATGATCTCCCGGGTCCGTCAGGCCCTGAGCATCGACCTGCCGCTGCGCAGCGTGTTCGAGGCCCCAGTGCTGGCCGACTTCGCCGCGCTGGCCGGGGGCGCGGCGCGCGCAACCCCGGGCGGCATTCCCCAAGTGGACCGTGACCAGCCTCTGGCGTTGTCCTACGGCCAGCAACGTCACTGGTTCCTCTGGCAGTTGCAACCTGACAGTGCGGCGTACCATGTGCCGGCCGTGCTGCGCCTGACGGGTGCACTGCATGTGCCCGCCCTGCAACGCAGCTTCAATGACCTGATCGCGCGCCACGAGCCGCTGCGCACGACCTTCTGCCAGGACGGCGACCAGGTGCGCCAGGTCATCCACGCCAGCCTGCCACTGGCGTTCGCCGTGGAGGATGCGCAGGCCTGGGACGATGCCCAGGTGCAGGCGCACATCGACGCGGAAATCCAGTGCCCCTTCGACTTGCAGCACGGGCCGTTGATGCGCGTGCGCCTGCTGTCGCGGGGCCAGGCCGAGCATGTGCTGATCGTCACCCAGCACCACATCGTCACCGACGGCTGGTCGGTGCCGATCATGCTCGACGAGTGGGTGCAACTGTATGAGGGGCACCGCCAGGGGCAGCCCGTGATACTGCCGGCGCTGGCGATCCAGTACGCCGATTTCGCCCAGTGGCAGCGCCAATGGATGGCGGGCGGCGAACGCGACCGCCAGCTGGCCTACTGGCGCGCCCAACTGGGCAGCGAGCAGCCGTTACTGCAACTGCCTACCGACCGGCCACGGCCCAACGTGCAAAGCCACGCTGGCGCACGCCTGGCGCTGCAGCTCGACGCACCGCTCACCCAATCGTTGCGGGCGTTGGCATCGGCGGCCGATGCCACGTTGTTCATGGTGTTGCTGGCGGGTTGGCAAAGCGTGCTGCAACGTTACTCGGGCCAAGCCGATATCCGTGTCGGCGTGCCCATCGCCAACCGCACGCAGGTGGAAACCGAGCAGTTGATCGGCTTCTTCGTCAACACCCAGGTGATGAAGGCCGAATTCGCCCCCGACACCACCTTTGCCGGCTTGCTGGCCCAGGTGAAACAGGCCGCCCTGGGCGCGCAGATGCACCAGGACCTGCCGTTCGAGCAACTGGTGGAGGCTTTGCAGCCCGAGCGCAGCCAAAGCCACAGCCCGCTGTTCCAGGTCATGTTCAACCATCAGGGCCAGGCCCAGGGCGACCGCCGCACGCTGCCGGGGCTGAGCCTGGAGTTGTGGCCGCATGCCCATGGCACCGCGCAGTTCGACCTGACCCTGGACACCGTCGACAATGGCACCACCCTGGCGGCGTCGCTGACCTATGCGACCGAACTGTTCGATGCCGCGACCGTCGAGCGCCTGGGGCGGCACTGGCTGCGGTTGCTGCAAGCGGTCGCCGCTGCGCCGCAGCAGGCAATCGCCCGGGTGGCGTTGCTCGATGCCGACGAACAGCGCCAGACCGTGCAGGCCTGGAACCCGCGCACCGCGCACTACCCACAAGGCCATTGCCTGCACCAGCTGATCGAGCAGCAGGTGGTGCGCAACCCGCAGGCCATCGCTGTGACCCTGGGCCGCCAGCACTTGAGCTATGACCAGCTCAATCGCCGGGCCAACCGCCTGGCGCACCGCTTGCGCGAGCTGGGCGTGGGGCCGGATGTGCGCGTTGGTGTGGCGCTGGAGCGCAGCCTGGAGATGGTCGTCAGCCTGTTGGCGATTCTCAAGGCCGGTGGCGCCTACCTGCCGCTGGACCCGCATTACCCGAGCGAACGCCTGGCCTACATGCTGGAGGACAGTGGCGTGCAGTGGGTGCTGACCCAGCCGCACCTGCAGCAGCGGCTGTCGGCCGGCCCGGCGGTGCAGTGCCTGGAGGTGGGCAGCGGCGAGGGCGCCTGGTCGGCCTACAGCGAGGCCAACCCCGACAGTGGTGCGCATCCGCAGAACCTGGCGTATGTGATCTACACCTCCGGCTCCACCGGCAAGCCCAAGGGCACCTTGCTCGCGCACCAGAACGTCACGCGCTTGTTCGCGGCGACCCAGGGCGATTTCGGCTTCGACGCCGGGGATGTCTGGACGGTGTTCCATTCCTACGCCTTCGACTTCTCCGTGTGGGAGCTGTTCGGCGCGCTGCTACATGGCGGGCGGGCGGTGATCGTGCCGCAGGACGTGGCACGCTCGGCCGAAGATTTCCATGAGCTGCTGGTGCAGGAGCGGGTCACGGTGCTGAACCAGACCCCTTCGGCGTTCAAACCGCTGATTCGCGCCGCCTGTGCCGGCGCCCGCGAGGGCAAGGCACTTGCGCTGCGCTATGTGGTGTTTGGCGGTGAAGCGCTGGATGTGGCCAGCCTCGCACCCTGGTTCGACCAGTTCGGCGATGCCACACCGCGGTTGATCAACATGTACGGCATCACCGAGACCACGGTACACGTCACCTACCGCCCGGTGACCCGCGCGGACTTGCAGGGCGGTGTGACCAGCCCGTTGGGCCGGGTCATCGACGACCTGACCTGGTACCTGCTGGACGAAGCGTTCGAGCTGGCGCCACAGGGTTGTCGGGGTGAGCTGCATGTCGGCCAGGCCGGCCTGGCCCGGGGCTATTTCAACCGCCCGGCGCTGACCGCCGAACGCTTCGTGCCCGACCCCTTCGACACCAGCGCGCAAGGGGGCGGGCGGCTCTACCGCACGGGCGACCTGGCCCGTAGCGCAGGCAATGGGGTGATCGAGTACAGCGGCCGTATCGACCACCAGGTCAAGGTGCGGGGCTTCCGCATCGAGCTGGGGGAAATCGAGGCCCGGCTGGTGGAGCAGGCGGTCGTGCGCGAAGCCGCGGTGCTGGCCCAGGAAGGACCGGGCGGCACGCAGCTGGTGGCCTATGTGGTGCCTGCCGAAGCGCTGCCGGGCAGCCTGGAGGCCCAGCAGGGCCTGCGCGACAGCTTGCGTAGCGCGCTCAAGGCGGTGCTGGTCGAGCACATGGTGCCGGCCCATCTGCTGTTTCTCGCCAGCCTGCCATTGACCGCCAATGGCAAGCTCGACCGCAAGGCGTTGCCGCAGCCACAGACCGACCGCCAGGGGCATGCCTATGTCGCGCCCGAGGGTGAGCGCGAGCAGCAGGTGGCGGCGATCTGGGCCCAAGTGCTGGACGTCGAGCGGGTAGGGCGCAGCGATGACTTCTTCGCCCTGGGCGGGCATTCACTGCTGGCGACCCAGGTGGTGGCGCGGGTGCGCCAGCAACTGGCGCCGGGCCTGAAGCTGCGTGCCCTGTTCGATCACCCGCGGCTGGACGCGTTTGTCGCCTGCCTGGGCCATGACGAACAGGCGCGGCCAGCGCTGCCGCTGTTGCAGGCCCGCGCCGTCAGCACCCAGGCGCCGCTGGCGCTGGTGCAGCGCCGGTTGTGGGTGGTCGAGCAACTGTCCCCAGGGAGTGCCGCCTATGGCATGCCCATGGCGTTGCGCCTGCGCGGCGAACTGTCGGTCGAGCTGCTGCATGCCAGCCTGCAGGCTGTGGTCGGCCGCCATGAGGTGCTGCGCACCACCTATGGCCAGGACAGCGAGGGCGAACCGGTTGCCCTGATCGCACCACACCTGGCCGTAGACCTGCCGTTGCACGACTGGTCGCAGTTGAGCCGCGCCGAACAGGAGGCCCAGGTGGCGGCCCAGGCGCTGGCCAACGAAGCCCATCCGTTCGTGCTCGATCAGGGGCCGCTGCTGCGTATGCAGCTCGCCCGCCTGGGGCCGCAGGAGCATGTGCTGTTCTATTCGATGCACCACATTATCTCCGATGGCTGGTCGATGGCGGTCATGGCCAACGAACTGGTGGGAATCTATGCCCGCCTGCGTGCGGGGGACCACACGCCGCTGCCGCCACTGGCGCTGCAATACTCGGACTTCGCCCACTGGCAGCAGGCGCTGCAGGACGCTGGCGTGCTGCAGCAACAGGCGCAGTACTGGGCACGGACCCTGGCTGGCTACTCCGGGCAGTTGCCGTTGCCGCTGCGCCAGCCGCGGCCTGCCAAGGCCAGCCATGAGGGCGGCACGGTCCCGTTCCGCCTGCGCGAAGGTTTGACCGCGGCACTCAACGCCTTGGCGGCGCAGGCCCAGGTCACCCTGTACAGCGTGATCCTGGCGGCCTTCCAGGCCTACCTGCACCGCCTGACCCGCAGTGACGATGTGGTGGTGGGCGTCGACTACGCCGGCCGCCAGCAGCCTGAACTTGAAGGGTTGATCGGTTTCTTCGTCAACGTCCTGCCGGTGCGCTCACGCCAGCTGCCCGGCAGCACCTTCGCCCAGTTCCTGGCGCAGGGGCGCGAGCAGTTGCTCAACGCCTTCGAGCATCAGGACCTGCCGCTGGACATGATCGTCGAGGCCGCACGGGTACCTCGGCACAAGGGCATCAGCCCGCTGGTGCAGGTGCTGTTCGTGATGAACGACCTGCCACTGCCCACCGCGGGTATCGACGGGTTGAGCGTCGAGGCGCTGCCCAGCGTGTCGCAGCAGTCGAAATTCGACATGGGGCTGTTCGTCGAACAGGGTCAGCAGGCCGAGCTCAGCGGCCATTGGCAGTATGCCTCGGCGTTGTTCGAGCAGGCTGAGATCCAGGGGTTCGTGGACGGCTGGATCGCCGTTCTCGAGCAGATCACATGTGACCAGAGCGTGAGAGTGGAAGACATGAACGTGCCAATGCAACACGCGGCGGCCGGCCCGGCAGTACCTGCCGGCAAAGCCAACAAGCTGGACAAGTTCCTGAAAAAGAACCAGGCCCGTCCGGCAGGGCAAGCGCAGCAACCGGTGCGCGAGTCCCTGCTGGTGCCAGAGCAGGTGTTCCCGTTGCTGCTGGAACCGACTGACCCCGGCCTAGACGTGACCGGCTGGATCGCGGCCAACCGCGCCTGGGTCGAGGAAAAGCTGGTTCACCACGGTGGCATCCTGTTCCGCAATTTCAGCATCCCCGACAGCCAGGCGTTCGAGGCGTTCGCCGAGGCGGTGCAGCCAGGCCTGTACGGCAACTACGGTGATCTGCCGAAGAAGGAGGGCGGGCAGAACACCTACCGCTCCACGCCTTACCCCGAGAAGAAGATGATCCTCTTCCACAACGAAAGCGCCCACCAGGACAGCTGGCCGCGAAAGCAGCTGTTCTACTGCGAGCTGCCGTCGCCGGTCGGCGGCGCCACCCCGGTGGTGGATTGCCGGCAGATGTACCAGCGCCTGCCCACCGCCCTGCGTGAGCGGTTCGAGCGCAATGGCTTGCTGTACGTGCGCACCTTCACCGGCAAGCTCGACGTGTCCTGGCAGCATTTCTTCAAGACCGAACAGCGCGCCGAAGTCGAGGCCCGCTGCCAGGCCTCCGGTATCCAGTGGCAGTGGCTGGCCGATGACGGGCTGCAGATCCGCACGCCATGCCCGGCCATCATCACCCACCCGGTGAGCGGTGCGCGGTCGTTCTTCAACCAGGTGCAGCTGCACCACCCTTACTGCCTGGATGCCGACGTGCGCGAAGACCTGCTGACGCTGTTCGGCAACGAGCGCATGCCGCGCAACGTGTATTACGGCGATGGTTCGCCGATCGAGGACGAGGTGATGCAGCGCATCGGCGAACTGTACGAAGCCTGCGCGGTGCGTTTCGACTGGCGCAAGGGCGACGTGATCCTGCTGGACAACATGCTGATCGCCCACGCCCGCGACCCCTTCGAAGGGCCGCGCAAGATCGTCGTCGCCATGGGCGACATGCTCGACCGGGCCAGCCTGGCGGCGACCCAGGTACAGCCACAGGAGGTGGACGCATGAGCACGCCAATGTCTGAAAGCGTTGCCCTGTGCCCGCAACAGCAAGTGGCCCTGAAGGCCCTGCAGCGCGCCACGACCTTCGCCCAGGCGTGCCGGCAGGTCACCCTGCACATCCAGGGCGAGCTGGATGTGCCGCGCCTGCAGCGCGCCGTGGCCGCGCTGCCCGAGCTGCACCCCGAGCTGACCGCGCGGCTGCAGACGGTGCCGGGCTTCCACGGCCTGCGCTGGTGCCCTGGCGCCGACCGCGCGCCATTGGCATTGGCCGCGCACCTGTCGGCGTTGCCTGCCGAGGCGCTTGAGCAGCAGCGCCAGGCCTGGTTGGACTCGCCGTTCTCCCTGACTCAGGGCCCCTGGGCGCAAGCCTTGCTGCTGCGCCTGGACCAGACGCATTGGCAACTGACCCTGGCGGTGGCCAGCGTGCTGGTCGATGGCCCTGGCATGGGCCTGCTGGCCGAAGGGCTGATTACCCTGTACCGGGCACCTGATACACGCCAGGACGAGGCGGCCGGGTGCTTCGAGCAGTACCTGCAATGGCGTGCGGAAACGGCCATCGACGAGGATGCCGGGCAGGCCCAGCGTTACTGGCACGATCATCTTCAGGGTGAGGCGAGCGGCCATGCCAGGCTGGCGTATCGCCTCGGCGACAGCCGTGGAACGCCGGTGCAGCGTGTGCAGGTCGCACTCGACCCGGCGCTGAAGGCCGGCCTGCAAGGCCGGGCCGCTGCGTTGCAGGTGGCAATGCCAGCCTTGTTGCAGGCCGCCTGGTGGGCGCTGCTGGGGCGGGTCAGCGACCAACCCGCTTTCCTCGCTCAATGGCGCCATGACGGCCGCGAGGACTATGACTACTTTGCCCAGAGCGCCGGCGTGCTGGAAAAGGCCCTGCCGGTGCAGGTGCGTATTGATGAAAGCCAGCGCTTCGATGCGTGGGTGAGCGCGTTCGCCGCGCTGGCGGCGCAGCACGTGACCTGGCAGGAGTACTGGGCGGCGGCGCCTGACCAGGCGCTGCCCGCCCTGGGTTTTGCCGCTGTGCGTGAGTACTGCGTCGACGCCCCGTCGGGGTGGCGCCTGGAGCAGGTGGCGCAAGGCGCTGATGGCTGTGAACTGATGCTGCAGGTGCAGCTGTCGGCGCAGGGTGAATGCAAGGCACTGGCGCTCGATTTTCTGCCCGACTGCTACAGCGCTTCCAGCATGCAGCGTCTGCTCGAACAGTTGCTGATGTTGCTGCAAGGGGTTGTCGATGACGCCACGACCGCGATCGGCGCGCTTGACCTGGTCGGTGCGGCGGAGCAGGCACGCCTGCTGGCCCTCAACCCGGCAGTACCGACGTCGCCGGCGCCATTGCTGATGGCCCGGCTGGCGCAGTGGCTGGCACAGGCGCCGAGCCGCGATGCGCTGGTGCACGGCGAGCAGCGCCTGAGTTACGCCGGCCTGGGGCAGCGGGTCCGGCGACTGGCTGCCGGCCTGGCTGCCCAGGGTGTGGGGCCGGGGGCCCGGGTGGCCGTCGCCTTGCCCCGTTCGAGTGCCCTGGTGGAATCGATCCTGGCCACCTGGTGGCTGGGCGCGGCCTATGTGCCGCTGGACCCACATTGGCCACAGGCCCGCCAGGCCAGCATCGTCGGCCTGGCGGGCGCGGCCTGGCTGCTCGGCCAGCCCGCGCAGCCAGATCCGTGGGACGCGCAGGGTGTGCAGTTGCTCGACCCGGCGGCGCTGGTGGTGCAGCAGGCAGACGACGGTGCGCAAGCTTGCCCGTTGCAGGGCGACGAGGCGGCCTACGTGCTATTCACCTCCGGCTCCACCGGCGAGCCCAAGGGCGTGGTGATCGAGCATCGGCAGTTGGCCAACTACCTGGCCGGTGCCACGCAGCTCCTGGGCCTGGAGCAGTGCTCGCGGTTCGCCTTCACCAGCGGCGTGGCGGCGGACCTGGGCAATACCACCCTGTTCGGTGCCCTGTACAACGGGGCTTGCCTGCTGGTGGCGGATGAAGACACCCTGCGCGACCCCGAACGCTTCAGGGACTACCTGGTGGCCGGCGAGGTCGATTGCCTCAAGATCGTCCCTTCGCACCTGGGCGCCTTGCTCGAAGCCGAACAACCACGCCTGCCTGGCACCCTGGTACTGGGTGGCGAGGCGCCAGCCCCTGGCCTGCTCCAGCGGGTCTTCCAGTTGCGCGCCGATTGCCGCGTGTTCAACCACTATGGCCCCACCGAGGCCACGGTCGGGGTGATGGTGCAGGTGCTGACGCCTGAGCCGCTCGGCCACGGGCCGGTCGGGCTGGGCAGCGTGCTGCCGGGCAACCAGGTGTACGTGCTGGATGCACGGCACCGCCTGGTGCCCCCTGGCGTGCTGGGCGAGCTCTACATCAGCGGCCGGCAGCTGTGCCGGGGCTACCTGAACGACGCGGGCGAAGCCTTCGTCGACCACCCGTTCGCGCCGGGAGAGCGGCTGTACCGCACGGGCGACCTGGCCCGTTACCGCGTTGATGGCAGCCTGGCCCTGCATGGGCGCAGGGACCAGCAGGTCAAGCTCAATGGCTTCCGGGTCGAGCTGGCGGAGCTTGAGGCCGAGCTGCAGCGGGTGGCCTGTGTGCGCGAGGCAGCGGTGGTCGCGGTACCTGCCGAGGACGCCCAGGCGGGGCTGCAGCCAGCGGCCTTCGTGGTGGTGCAGGCCGATGAGCAGAACCCGCAAGCCAGTATCCGCCGCGACCTGGCCTTGCGCCTGCCGGAGCCGTTGCTACCACGGCGTATCCAGGTGGTGGCGCAGTTGCCCCGGCTGGCCAATGGCAAGGTCGACCGCCAGGGCTTGGCGAAGCTGGCACCGCAGGCCCCGCAAACCGAGCAGCAGCCAGCCCGCACGGCGCTGGAACGCCTGCTGGCCAAGCGTATGGGGCAATTGCTGGAGCAGCCGGCCCTGGGCCTGCACCAGGACTTTTTTGCCGCCGGCGGTCACTCGTTGCTGGCAATCAAGCTGGTGGCGGGCATTCGCAACGTGCTGCGCCGCGAGGTGAGCCCGGCCATGGTGTTCGACAACCCGACCGTGGCCGAGCTTGCCCAGGCCTTGGGCGCATTGCCCGGCAGCGATGCGCAGGCACTGGAAGCGCTGGCCCGTGCCCACTTGCAACTGGAGGCATTGCCGCCGGAGCAGCGCGCGGCACTGGAAGAAAAGGCCCGGCGCCTGCGCGAAACGCAGCGCTGAACCGAGGGCCCGGGTGCGTCCGCGCCCGGGCCTGTTCTCAAAATTGCAAAAAACTCTAATTTCTCATGAACGTCGCTCGTCTCATCTACGCCTTCATCCAAGGCGTAGGTGCCGGCGCAGCTCGGGAAGGGGGCTGCGGGGCGTCATTTTTACGCCAACCATTAGAAAAGAACATCACAGCAAGGGGATTACAATGGGTTCCGTAGTACGGCAAGGGCGACGCAAGGCGTCTGCACTGCAAAAGAGCATACTTTGCCTGTCGGTATCGGCGGTGCTGCTGGCCTTGGGGAACGCGGCCTACGCCAAAGAGGTGAAGGTCGATATTCCGAAGCAGCCACTGGGCAGCGCCCTGCGCGCGTTCGGCGAGCAGACCGGCCTGCAGATCCTGTTCTCGCCCGAGATGATCGGCGATGCGCAATCGTCGCGCGTGTCCGGCAACATGGAATCGGAAACCGCCCTGCACATGCTGCTCGACGGCACCGGCTACAACTTCCAGATCGAGAACGGCGCGGTGATCCTGCTGCCGGCCACCAGCAGCACCAACGGCATCATCCTGCAGTCCACGGCCATCACCAGCCAGGGCATGGGCGAAATGACCGAGAACAGTGGCTCGTACACCACCGGTGCGGTAAGCGTCGGTTCCAAGACGCCGACCAGCCTGCGCGACACGCCACAGTCGGTGTCGGTGCTGTCCAGCCAGCTGATCGAAGACCGCAGTATCACCAGCCTGCAGGACGCGCTGAAAATGGCCCCGGGCGTCACGGTGCAGAAAACCACCAGCGACACCTACGAGTTCTACTCGCGCGGCTTCAACATCGACAGCATCCAGATCGACGGTGCTGCGCCCATGGCGTTGTCGTCGGTGGCCACCAGTTTCTATTCGCGCCGCCTGTACAACCTGGCCGAATTCGACCATGTCGAGGTGCTGCGCGGTTCGGGCGCACTGTTCGGCGGCGTCGGCGACCCGGGTGGCGTCATCAACCTGGTGCGCAAGCGCCCGCTGTCGGACTTCCAGCTCAAGCTCGAGGCCGCCGCCGGTTCGTGGGACAACTACCGCACCCAGGTCGACCTGACCGGCCCGCTGACCGACAGCGGCAACGTGCGTGGCCGTCTGGTCACGGCCTACAACGACCGCCAGTACTTCACCGACAAGCTGGCCACGCAGAAGCCTACTGTCTACGGGGTGTTCGAGGTCGACCTCGGCCCGCAGACCATCTTCACCCTGGGCGGCATGTACGAAAGCACCCACTCCAACTCGTCGCTGGGCTTGCCGCGCTACACCACCGGTGCCGACATCGGCCTGGCGCGGCACACCAACCTGGGGCAGAACTGGTCCTACATGGACAATATCTCCCAGGAAATTTTCACCAAGATCGACCACTACTTCGACAACGACTGGAAGCTGAACGTCTCGTACACCAATACCCGTGACGCCGGCAAGGCGCTGGCGGCGGTGTCGGGCAACGCGGTCAACCCGGTGACCCTGGCCGGGCCAGTCTGGCGGGCCAGCTACAACGTCTATTCCACCAGCCAGGACCTGGTCGACAGCAACCTGTCCGGCAGCTTCGACGCCTTTGGCCGTGAGCACCAGTTCGTGCTGGGCGCCGACTACCAGCGCGTCACCAGCCGCTGGCAGGGCTCGGGGGTGTTTACCGGCACCGGCGTGCCGATCGACGTGTTCGACCCAGGCTACTGGAAGCCGACCACTACCTCGCTGGTGACCCCGCGCGACTACAGCCCCAACACCCAGGAGCAGTACGGCCTGTACGGGCGCCTGACCCTGCAGGTGAGCGACCCGCTCAAGGTCATCCTCGGTGGGCGCGCGGCCCGTTACCACTTCCAGCAGGTCTACACCAACGCAGGCGTGGTGCAGAGCGACATCGACATGCGCGAACCGACGCGCTTCGTGCCGTACTTCGGCGCCATCTATGACCTCGACGATCAATGGTCGCTGTACGGCAGCTACTCGAAGATCTACAAGCCGCAGCAGAGCTACCTGCGCGGGCCGTTGGGCAGCAACGATGTGCTCGAGCCGCTCGAGGGCAAGACCACCGAGCTGGGCATCAAGGGCGAGCTGTTCGACGGCCGCCTGAATACCAGCCTGGCGGTGTTCTACACCAAGCGCAAGAACGGCGCGGTGCAAGACACCAACTACCCGCAGGCGTCGGTGCTGTATGGCGGCAGCTGCTGCTACGTGAACCAGGGCGAGGTCGTCAGCAAGGGCATCGAGCTGGAAGCGACGGGCGAGATCCTCCCGGATTGGAACCTGATGGCCAGCTACGTGTACAACTACAACAAGAACGAAACCGACAGCACGGCCTTGAGCACCATCACGCCCAAGCATCAGTTCAAGGTGTGGACCACCTACCAGCTACCTGACGCGTTCAAGGACTGGACCGTCGGCGGTGGCGTCGATGTCCAGAGCGCCACTTACGTCAGCGGTACCACCGTACGCGTGGACGGCAATGGCAACGTGGTCGAGTCGAACATTCCGTTCGATTACAAGCAAAGCGGCTACGCCGTCTGGAATGCCCTGGTGCGCTACCGCGTGGATGACCACTGGACGGTGTCGCTCAACGCCAACAACCTGTTCGACAAGACCTACTATCAGACGGTCTCCAGTGCGGCGAACGGCAACTTCTACGGCGACCCTCGCAACTACATGCTGACCCTGCGCGGCGAGTTCTAAGCCCGCCAGCACCTGCCGACAGGCACCTGAAACCGGCCGATCCCTGCCCAGGGACCGGCCGGTTTCGTTTCGCCGGGCAGGCCGCCAGGGCGCCCGCTGCGGGCCGCCCAGCCGTGTAAATTTCGCCGCAAGCCTTTCGTCAACTGAGGACGACGCACTTCCCGCACCCTTCGACACGAGGCCGACACTGATGTCTTCCACCCCCTTGACCGACGATGACCTGCTGGCGCTGTTGATGGCTGACGACAGCGACGATCCCGGCGTCATTTGCCCCATGGGGCGGCCATCCACGTGTCAGGCTTCGTTCGCCCAGCAGCGTCTGTGGGTGCTGCAGCAACTGGACCCGAGCAGTTCTGCCTACCACCTGGCGCGCGCGCTGCACCTTGTCGGCCCCTTGCAAGTGGCGGTGCTGGAGGCGGCGCTGCAGCAGGTGGTGGCACGCCACGAGATCCTGCGCACCGGCTTCGAAGCGGTCGATGGCCAGCCCATGCAAGTGGTGGACAACGCGACGCGCCCGCTGCTGCAGGTCGAACGCCTGGCCGCGGCGGACGGTGCCGAGCTCCGGCAGCTGCTGGCCGCGCGCCTGCAAGCGCTGACCCTGCAACCGTTCGACCTGGGGCAGGCGCCGCTGCTGCGTTGCGTACTGTTCGAGCTTGGCCCGCAGGAGCATGTGCTGTTCCTGAACATGCACCACATCGTCTCCGACGCCTGGTCCAACCCGATCCTGCTGCGTGACCTGACCCTGGCCTACACCCAGGCCCTGCAAGGCGACACCACGCCCTTGCCGGCCTTGCCGGTGCAATATGCGGACTACGCCCACTGGCAACGCCACGTATACCCCGGCACGGCGGAATACGGGCGAGCCCAGGCCTACTGGAAAGACTACCTGGCAGGGGACATCGCCCCACTGAGCTTGCCGGTCGATCGCGCGCCCCATGCCGCGCAGTCTGGCATTGCGGCGCTGCACCGGGTAAGCGTGCCCGCGGCGCTGATGGCCCGCCTGCACACCCAGTGCGAGCGCCTCGGGCTGACGCCGTTCGCCTTCGTGCTGGGCGCCTGGCAGCTGCTGCTGGCGCGCTACAGTGGCCAGGCCGATTTCTGCGTCGGCGTGCCCAATGCTGCGCGCAACCGCGCACAGATCCAGGACCTGGTCGGTTACTTCGTCAACGCCCAGCTGTATCGCGTGCAGGTTGACGGCGCGACCACGGGGCAGGCGTTCCTGCAGGGTATCCGGCGTCATTCCCTGGCGTTGCTGGAGCACGCCGACTGGCCGATCGAGCTGCTTGAGCAGCAGGGGCAGGCTGGCGCCACGTTCGAGACCTTGTTCAACTGGCGGGTGGATGGCGACCGGCCGGCAGCGCTGCGCCTGGGGGAGGTGGCCGTCGATTTCCTCGCGACCGGCCCGCAGCAGGCCAAGTTCGCCCTGTCGCTGGATGTCGACTACGCCCCCGAGGCCATGAGCGCGGTGTTGGAGTACGACGCAGGTCAGTTCACCGGCGCAACCATCGAGCGCCTTGGGCGGCATTGGCTGCACCTGCTGGCAGGGCTGGCCGAGGCACCCGAGCGGCCCCTCGCGGAGCTCGCGCTGCTGGCGGCCGACGAGCAGCATCGGGTCATCGCCCAGTGGAACCCGGCGCTCACCGAATACCCGGCCGCGCCATGCCTGCATGTGGCCATCGAGGCGCAAGCGGCCAGGGTGCCGCAGGCTATCGCCGTGGTGGCGGGCGAGCAGCGGGTGACCTATGACGAGCTCAACCGACGGGCCAACCGCCTGGCGCACCTGCTGCGGGCAGCGGGTGTAGGGCCTGACGTGCGGGTGGGGGTCGCGTTGGAGCGGGGCGTGGACATGGTGATCGGCCTGCTGGCGATCCTGAAGGCAGGTGGCGCCTACGTGCCAATGGACCCCGAGTACCCGGCCGAGCGGCTGGCCTACATGCTGGCCGACAGTGCCATCGCTTTGCTGGTGACCCACAGCCAGTCGCGTGGCCAGTTGCCCGAGGTCGAAGGCGTGAGCTGCATCGAGCTCGACCAGCCGGCGCTGCTGAACGATTACCCTGACAGCAACCCTGCCAATACCACCGACCCCGACAACCTGGCGTACGTCATCTACACCTCGGGCTCCACCGGCAAGCCCAAGGGCACCTTGCTGGCGCACCGCAACGTGGCCCGGCTGTTCCAGGCGACCCAGGCGGATTTCCGGTTTGACGAGCACGATGTGTGGAGCGTGTTCCACTCCTACGCCTTCGACTTCTCCGTGTGGGAGCTGTTCGGTGCCTTGCTGCATGGCGCCACCGCGGTGATCGTGGCGCGGGAGGTGGCGCGCTCGGCCGCGGACTTCCATGCCTTGCTGGTGCGCGAACGGGTGACCGTGCTCAACCAGACACCGTCGGCGTTCGGCCAGCTGATCCCGGTCGCCTGCGCGGCGGCCAATGCCAACCAGGCCCTGGCGCTGCGCTACGTGGTTTTCGGCGGCGAGGCCCTGGACGTCGCCAGCCTCAAGCCCTGGTTCGAGCGTTTTGGCGACCGCCAGCCACAACTGATCAACATGTACGGCATCACCGAGACCACGGTGCATGTCACCTATCGCCCGCTGAGCCGCGCCGACCTGGCGTTGCAAGGCGCAAGCCCGATCGGCACGGTCATCGAGGACCTCTCCTGGTACTTGCTGGACCGCGACTTCAACCTGGTCGCACCGGGGTGCCAGGGGGAACTGCATGTCGGCCGTGCCGGCCTGGCCCGTGGTTACCATGGGCGCCCGGGGCTGACGGCCGAGCGCTTCGTGCCCGACCCCTTCGATGACAGCCCCGCGGGTGGTGGGCGCCTGTACCGTACGGGCGATCTTGCCGGTTATCGCACCGATGGCATCATCGACTACCGGGGCCGCATCGATCACCAGGTGAAGATTCGCGGTTTTCGCATCGAGCTGGGCGAGATCGAAGCCCGGCTGCAAGATCATCACGCCATCGCCAAGGCGGTGGTGCTCGACCGGGACGGGCCGGGTGGCAAGCAACTGGTCGCCTACCTGCTGATCGGCGACCAGCACGCGGTCAGCGCTGCGCAACAGGACACCCTGCGCAGCCAGCTGCGCGACTACCTGCGCGGGCTGCTGCCGGAGCACATGGTGCCTGCGCACCTGATGTTCCTGCAGGCGCTGCCCCTGACCGTCAATGGCAAGCTCGACCGCAAGGCACTGCCCCAACCAGAGGCCAGCTTCGGGGCCGGCTACGTGGCGCCCGAGGGTGACCATGAGCAACAGATCGCCAGGCTCTGGGCTCAGGTGCTGAAGCTCGAGCGTGTGGGGCGACACGACAATTTCTTCGAGCTGGGTGGGCATTCGCTGCTGGCGACCCAGGTGATCTCGCGCCTGCGCCAGGCCCTGGGCCTCGACCTGCCGTTGCGCGCCTTGTTCGAGACGCCGGTGCTGGCCGATTTCGCGGCGCTGGCCGGGCAGGGCAGTGACGACGGTGCGCCGCCCATCGTAGCCGTGGACCGCAGCCAGCCGCTGAGCCTATCCTACGCCCAGCATCGCCAGTGGTTCCTGTGGCAACTGGACCCCGACAGCAGTGCCTACAACATCCCCGCGGCGCTGCGCCTGCGCGGGCAACTGAACGTCAGCGCCCTGGGCCGCAGTTTCGAGGCGCTGACGCTGCGTCACGAAACCTTGCGCACCACCTTCCGGGTCGAGGATGGCCAGGCGGTGCAGGTGATTCATCCGCACCAGGCGTTCTGCCTCCAGGCCGAGCCCGTCACCGCGCCTGCCGGCGATGCGCTGCAAGCCTGGCTCCAGGGCCTGATCGAAGCGGAAACACAGCGCCCCTTCGACCTGGCGCAAGGCCCGCTGCTGCGCGTGAAACTGCTGCGCCTGGCCGATGACGACCACGTGCTGGTCCTCACCCTGCACCACATCGTCACCGATGGCTGGTCGATGCCGATCCTGGTGGAAGAGCTCGAACAGCACTATGCCGGCCTGTGCAGCGGCCAGCCCGTGGCCTTGCCGGCGCTGGCGGTACAGTACGCCGACTACGCGGCCTGGCAGCGCCAGTGGATGCAGGCGGGTGAGCAGCAACGCCAGCTGGCCTACTGGCAGCAACAGCTGGGCGGCGACCAGCCGGTGCTGGAACTGCCCACCGACCGCCCGCGCCCGGCGGTGCAGAGCCTGGCCGGGGCCAACCACGACATCGTCCTCGACGACGGGCTGGCCGTGGCGCTCAAGCAATTGGCCAAGCAGCACAATGCAACCCTGTTCATGGTCCTGCTGGCCAGCTTCCAGGCGCTGCTGCACCGTTATACCGGGCAGCGCGACATTCGCGTCGGCGTGCCGATCGCCAACCGTAACCGGGCGCAGATCGAGCGGCTGATCGGCTTCTTCGTCAACACCCAGGTGCTGCGCGCGGATTGTGATCCGCAGCTGTCGTTCAAGGCGCTGCTGGGGCAGGTCAGGGATACCGCCCTGGCGGCGCAGGCCCATCAGGACCTGCCGTTCGAGCAACTGGTGGATGCCCTGCAGCCGGAACGCAGCCTCAGCCACAGCCCGTTGTTCCAAGTGATGCTCAACCACCAGACCCAGGTGCGTGGCGAGACCCGCGAACTGCCGGGCCTGAGCTTGCAGCGACTGTCCTGGGAGCGCCACAGCGCGCAGTTCGACCTGACCTTGAACACCTTCGAGCACGCCGATGGCCTGGGCGCTTCGCTGAGCTACGCCACCGCGCTGTTCGACCGGCAGACGGTGCAGGCTCTGGCCGACAACTGGCGGGTGCTGCTGCATGGCATCGTCGAGCAACCTGAAGCGCGCATCGCCGACTTGCCGCTGCTCGATGCCTACAGCCGCCAGCAGGTGATCCAGGCCTGGAACCCGGCACCGGTTCAGCACCCGGTCGAGCTGTGCGTGCACCAGGCCATCGAGGCCCAAGCTGCGCGTGCGCCGCAGGCCGTGGCCGTGACCTGCGAAGGTCGGCACCTGACCTACCGGCAACTCAACCAGCGCGCCAACCGCCTGGCGCGCCGGCTGCGCCACCTTGGCGTTGGCGCCGACGTGCGCGTGGGCCTGGCCATGGCCCGCAGCCTGGACATGGTGGTCGGGCTACTGGGGATCCTCAAGGCCGGGGGCGCCTATGTGCCGCTGGACCCGGAATACCCGCAGGACCGCCTGGCCTACATGATCGAGGACAGTGGCATCACCCTGTTGCTGACCCAGCCCGAATTGCTGGCGCAATTGCCCCTGGCCCCCGGTGTGCAGAGCCTGGTGCTGGAGCAGGACGAGCCGGCACCGGGCGATGACCAGCCTGACCTTGGCAACCAGACCTCGCCGCAGAACCTGGCGTATGTGATCTATACTTCGGGCTCCACTGGAAGGCCCAAGGGTACGCTACTGCCGCATGCCAACGTGATGCGCCTGTTCCAGGCCACCCAGGACTGGTTCGGCTTCACTGCCGAGGACGTCTGGAGCGTCTTCCACTCCTACGCCTTCGACTTCTCCGTGTGGGAAGTGTTTGGCGCGCTGCTGCATGGCGCCCGGGCGGTCATCGTCCCGCGCGACGTGGCCCGCTCGCCGGAAGACTTCCACGCCCTGCTGGTGCGCGAACAGGTCACCGTGCTCAACCAGACGCCCTCGGCGTTCAAGGAGCTGGTGGCCATCGCCTGCCAGCCGAACCAGGACCCGGCGGCCCTGGCCTTGCGCTACGTGGTGTTCGGCGGCGAGGCGCTGAACGTCGCCAGCCTCAGGCCCTGGTTCGAGCGTTTTGGCGACCAGCGCCCGCAGTTGGTCAACATGTACGGCATCACCGAGACCACGGTGCACGTCAGCTACCGCCCGCTGTGCCTGGCCGATGTGCACCGCGAAGGGCTCAGCCCCATCGGCGAGGTCATCCCCGACCTGTCCTGGTACCTGCTGGACGCCAACCTGGAGCTGGCTGTGGCCGGCAGCCAGGGCGAGCTGCACATTGGGCAGGCAGGGCTCGCGCGTGGCTACCACCAGCGCCCGGCGCTGACGGCCGAACGCTTCATCCCCGACCCGTTCGACACCAGCCCCCAGGGCGGTGGCCGGCTGTACCGCACCGGCGACCTGGCACGCTACCGCGCCGAGGGCAGCATCGACTACGTGGGCCGTATCGACCACCAAGTGAAGATCCGCGGTTTCCGCATCGAGCTGGGTGAAATCGAAGCACGCCTGCAGGCTCACCCTCGGGTCGCGGAGGCGGTGGTGCTGGACGTCGACGGCGCTGCCGGCAAGCAGCTGGTGGCCTACCTGATCGCCGATCAGGCGCAGGCGCTGGACCTGGCTGCGCAGCATGCCTTGCGCGGCGAATTGCGTGACTATCTGCTGGCGAGCCTGCCGGACCACATGGTCCCGGCGCACCAGGTGTTCCTGGCCGCCTGGCCACTCACCGCCAACGGCAAGCTCGACCGCAAGGCACTGCCGGCACCCGATGCCAACCAGGTGCGGCAAACCTTCGTCGCCCCTGAAACGCCCCTGCAACAGCAGATCGCGGCGATCTGGGCCGATGTGCTGAAACTGGACCAGGTCGGCCTGGCAGACAACTTCTTCGAACTGGGCGGCGACTCGATCATCTCGATCCAGGTGGTCAGCCGGGCGCGTCAGGCCGGTATCCGCATCACCCCCAAGCAGTTGTTCCAGCACCAGACCGTGCAGGGGCTGGCCGCCGTGGCCACCCAGGGCGCAGCGGGCGACGTGCAGATCGACCAGGGCCCGGTCACGGGCCAGGCCGTGCTGCTGCCGATTCACCACTACTTCTTCGATGAGCCGATTCCCGCGCGGCATCACTGGAACCAGGCGTTGCTGTTGCGTCCGGTCGAGGCGCTGGACGGGCAATTGCTGGAACAGGCGCTGCTGGCCCTGATCGCCCACCACGATGCCCTGCGCCTGAGCTTCGCCCAGGCCGATGACGGCCGTTGGGCGGGCCGGTATCGGGAGGTTGCGCAGCAGCCTTCGTGCTTCTGGCACCAGGCCGTGGCCGATGTTCCGGCCCTGGAGGCCGTGTGCGAGCGCGCCCAGCGTAGCCTCGACCTGGCCCAGGGGCCGTTGCTGCGCGCAGTATTCGCCACCTTGCCCGACGGCGACCAACGGCTGTTGCTGGCGATTCACCACTTGGCAGTAGACGGGGTGTCCTGGCGCATCCTCCTGGAAGACCTGCAGAACGCCTATGGCCAATTGCGCGCAGGGCAGCCAGTCAGCCTGCCGGCCAAGACCAGCTCCACCCGTGCCTGGGCCGAAAGCCTGCGCGGTTACGCCCAGGGCAGCGGCCGCGAGCAGTTGCCGTACTGGCAGGCCCTGTTGACCGATGTGCAGGCCGACCTGCCGTGCGACAACCCGTCAGGCTCGCTGCAAGGGGTACACCAGGCAGTCGCCCATACCCGCCTGGGCGCCGAAGACACCCGTGCCCTGTTGCAACACGCGCCGGCGGCCTATCGCACCCAGGTCAACGACCTGCTGCTGACCGCCCTGGCCCGGGTGATAGCACGCTGGACCGAGCAGGAGCACGTGCTGGTGCAGCTGGAGGGGCATGGCCGCGAAGACCTGTTCGACAATGTCGACCTGACCCGTACCGTGGGTTGGTTCACCAGCCTGTTCCCGGTCAAGCTCAGCCCGGCGCCGTCGCTGGCGCAGTCGCTCAAGCGCATCAAGGAACAGCTGCGGGCAATCCCCGACAAGGGGGTCGGCTTTGGTGCGTTGCGCTACCTGGCCGATCAGCCGGCCCGTGAGGCGCTGGCCGCCTTGCCGGTGCCGCGCATCACGTTCAACTACCTGGGGCAGTTCGACGGCAGCTTCGCCGAAGCCTCCGGCGCCGGGCTGCTGACGCCGGCGGTGGAAAGCAGCGGTGCCAGCCTGAGCGAAGCAGCCCCGCTGGGTAACTGGCTGTCGATCAATGGCCGGGTCTACGGTGGCGAGCTGAGCTTGGGCTGGAGCTTCAGCCGCGAGATGTTCAAGCCGGCGTCGGTGCAGCGCCTGGCGGATGAATACGCCGCCGAGCTCAAGGCCCTGATCGCCCATTGCGTCAGCGGCGAGGCGGCAGGTATCACGCCATCGGACGTGCCGCTGTCGGGCCTCGACCAGGCGCAACTGGACAACCTGCCGGTCCCGGCCGCGCACATCGAGGACATCTACCCGCTGTCGCCCATGCAGCAAGGCATGCTGTTCCACGCCAGCGAAGACGACCAGGCGGACCTGTACATCAACCAGACCAGCGTGCCTGTCACCGGGCTTGAGGCCGAGCGCTTCGTCGCCGCCTGGCAACAGGTGGTCGCCCATCACCCGATACTGCGCACCAGCTTCCACCAAGGCGCATCGCTGGCGGAGCCGGTGCAACTGGTGCAGCGCCAGGCGCAGCTGGACATCCGCCTGCTGGACTGGTCGACCAGGGCGGTGAGCGAGGACGACCTGGCGCAGCAGGTGCTGGAGGATCGGCGTCGCGGCTTCGACCTGGCCCTGGCGCCGCTGATGCGCCTGACCTTGATCCGCCTGGCGGATCGCCACCACCTGATCTGGACCAGCCACCACCTGCTGATGGACGGTTGGAGCGCCTCGCGGCTGATCGCCGACGTGCTGGCCAGTTACGCCGGCCACGCCCCCGAGCCCCAGGCCTGCCGCTACCGCGACTATATCGACTGGTTGCAGCGCCAGGACTTGCAGGCCGCCCAGCGCTTCTGGGAGGAAAAACTGGACGGCGAGGGTGCCGCGACCTTGCTCGCCAGCGTTCTGCCACAGCCAGAAACGCCGCTGCCCGGGCATGCCGCGCTGTACCTGAAGTGGGACCAGGCACGCACCCAGGGCCTGCAAGACTTCGCCCAACGCCAGCGGGTCACCCCCAACACCCTGATCCAGGCTGTGTGGCTTTTGCTGTTGCAGCGCTACACCGGGCAGGCGCGGGTGTGCTTCGGTGCAACCGTTGCCGGCCGGCCCGCCGACGTGGCCGGTGCCGACAAGCTGCTGGGCCTGTTCATCAACACCATCCCGGTCATCCAGCGCCCGCTCGCCACCCAGCCGGTGGCGCAGTGGTTGCAGGCGCTGCAGACCTACAACCTGGAGGCCCGTGACTTCGAGCACACCTCGCTGGCCGATATCCAGCGCTGGAGCGGCCGCAGCGGCCTGCCGCTGTTCGACAGCATCGTGGTGTTCGAGAACTACCCGATCGACGACCGCCTGCAGCAAGGCGTGGGTGGCCCCCTGAGCTTCGGCGAGGTGCAGTCGCGGGATGTGACCAACTACGCCATGGACCTGGCGGTGAACCTGGGCAACACTTTGAGCATCGAGTTCCTCTACCTGCGCAGCCGCTTCAGCGAGCCGGTGGTGGCGAACATCGTCGCCTCCTTCGAAACCCTGCTTGACGCCATCCTGGCCAACCCCGAGGCCTGCCTGGGCAACCTGCCCATGTGCGCCGCGGCAACGCCAGACGTTGCGCCCGTGACGCCGCAGCGCACGTCGGTCGCCGAGCTGATCGCGGCCCAGGCCCAGCGCCGGGGCGATGCCATCGCTGTGGTGTGTGGCGGGCAGCAGCTGAGCTTCGATGCCCTGGAGCGCCGTGCCAACCAGCTGGCGCAGGTGCTGGTGGCCCGGGGCATCGGGCCTGAGAGCCGGGTGGGCGTGGCCCTGGAACGGTCGGTGCAGAGCATCGTGGCGTTCTATGCCGTGCTCAAGGCCGGTGCGGCCTACGTGCCGCTGGACATCGACTACCCCCGCGAGCGCCTGGAATGGATCATTCAGGATTCGGGCATGGCCCTGCTCCTGAGCCACTCTGCGCTGTTGCCAAGCCTGCCGGTGACGCCCGGCTCCGAGTGCCTGGCGCTGGACGAACTGGACCTGGCGGCGCAGCCTGCCCGCGCGCTGCAAGTACCGGTGCAGGCGCACAACCTGGCCTACATGATCTACACCTCGGGCTCCACCGGCCAGCCCAAGGGCGTGGCGGTGAGCCATGGCCCGTTGAGCATGCACTGCCAGGCGATCATCGCCCGTTACGGCATGGACCGCGACACCCGCGAGCTGCTGTTCATGTCGTTCGCCTTCGACGGTGCCCAGGAGCGTTGGCTGTCGACGCTGCTGGCCGGTGGGCGGCTGGTGATGCGTGACAACCAGCTGTGGACCGCCGAGCAGACCCTGCGCACCCTGCGCGAGCAGGCGATCAGCATTGCCTGCTTCCCGCCGGCCTACCTGCAGCAACTGGCCGAGCAGGCCGCCCTGGAAACGGTGGCGCCACCTGCGGTACACACCTACTGCTTCGGCGGCGACGCGGTGGCCCAGGCCACCTTCGAGCAAGTCAAGGCCAGCTTGCAGCCGCGTTACCTGACCAACGGCTACGGCCCAACCGAAACCGTGGTAACGCCGCTGCTGTGGAGGGTCGCGGGCGATCAGCCTTGCGGCGGCCCTATCGCGCCGATCGGCGAAGCCGTGGGCGCCCGTGAGCTGTATGTGCTGGACGATCAGCTGAACCTGCTGCCAGATGGCGTGGCCGGTGAGCTGTACATCGGTGGCGAGGGCCTGGCCCGCGGTTATCACCAACGCCCCGGGCTTACCGCCGAGCGCTTCGTGGCCAGCCCGTTCCAGGCCGGCGGGCGGCTGTACCGCAGTGGTGACTTGGTGCGCCGACGCGCCGATGGGATATACGATTACCTGGGCCGCCTGGACCAACAGGTGAAGATCCGCGGTTTCCGTATCGAGCTTGGCGAAATCGAGGCGCGCCTGCGCGATTGCGAAAGCGTGCGCGATGCGGTGGTGAGCGTGCAAGGGGAGGGTGCCGACAAGCGCCTGGTCGGCTACGTGACCAGCACCGCCGCCAGCCCGGACATCGGCGAGGCGCTGCGCGAGCAGCTGCGTGCGGTACTGCCCGACTACATGGTGCCCGCCCGCATCCTGCTGCTGGATGCCCTGCCGCTCAACCCGAACGGCAAGGTCGACCGCAAGGCGCTGCCTGATCCGGACTGCAGTGAACCTGAAGCGCTATATGTGGCACCGCGCAACCTGTTCGAGGAGCAGCTGGCGCAGATCTGGGCCGATGTGCTGGGCGTCGAACGGGTGGGGGTGACGGACAACTTCTTCGAACGCGGCGGCGACTCGCTGCGCAGCCTCAAGGTGATCTCGCGGGTGCGCAGCCTGCAGCGCGAAGGGTTCGAGCTCAAGCTGCGCGACCTGATGAGCCGGCCGACGATTGCCGAGCTGTCCGGTTACAGCGAGCCGGCGGCGGGTGAACTCGACCCGCTGCTGTTGCTCAACGACCCGGTGAGCGACGTGCCACCGCTGTTCTGCCTGCATGCAGGCTACGGCACGGTGTTCGACTACGAACCCCTGGCCCGCCACCTGAAGGGCGAGTGCAGTGTCTACGGCGTGCAGTGCCGCATGCTGCTGGACCCGGACTGGCAGGACGAATCTTTGGCGAGCATGGCCATCGACTATGCCCAGTACATTCGTCAGAAGCAGCCCGACGGCCCGTACCGTTTGCTCGGTTGGTCGCTGGGTGGGGTACTGGCGGTGCTGGTGGCGGCCGAGCTGCGCCAGCAAGGGCAGGTTGTCGAGCACGTCTCGCTGGTGGACAGCTTCATCCCGCTGGAACCTGCACAGCAGGCGTCAGCCGAGGCCTTCGACTGGCGCGAGGAACTGGCCGGCTTCTGCCAGGTGATGAACGTCGCCCAGCCAGCGGGTTCGCTGCCCTCGAACTTCGAGGCGACAGCCTTGCCTTCGTTGCCACAGCTCACCGCCTACTTCGCCAACGGCATTGTCAGCGACACCGGCTTCGATGCCGAGGACCTGGCCGAGGGGTTCATTGTCGGGTTGCGCCTGCGCGACTTGTCATTGCAGGCCCTGGCCTTGCCGAAACTGGCAGGCCCGGTGAGTTTCTGGTGGGCGCAGGCCGTGCCTGGCGCGGCGCAGGCCGGCTTCGAACGGCACGTGGCGGTCGAGGTGGCCCGGTTTGCCCTGGACAGCGACCATTACGGCATCCTCAGGCACCCGAGCTTGCTGGTGGGGCTGGGCGGCGCACTGGCGCGCAAGGTATCCGCCTGACCGAGGCGCGCACAGGGCAGCTGCCCCCGGGCGCTGCCTTGGCTGCGCGGGCCCATTGATCCGACTGTGCCCCCACCCGGCGTCGCTGCGTGGGGGTTTTGTTTTTCACCGCTATGAAGTTCTTTTCAAGGAGAACCAAGATGTCGCTGCATCCCGATCTGGAAGCGTTTCTGGAACTGGTGGAGTTCGGCAGGGCTACCGGTAAAAGCCTGCCCATGCATGAGCAGAGCGTCGAACAGGCGCGCGCGGAATTCGAGCTGAGCGCCCTGTTGCTGGACCCGGCCCCGCCGCAGGATATCGCGGTCACCGCGCTGCACATTCCCGCGCGCGACGGCGCGCGGCTGTCAGCCCGGCTCTACCGCGCACCGGCCTGCAAGGCCCAGGGCCCGGTGATGCTGTACTTCCATGGTGGCGGTTACGTGGTCGGCAGCCTCGACTCCCACGACGTGGTCTGCCGTCGCCTGGCGCAAGCTACGGGGCATGCCGTGCTGGCCCCGGCCTACCGCCTGGCCCCTGAGCATCGCTTTCCGGTGGCGCTGGACGATGCCCTCGACAGCGCCTGCTGGCTGGCGGCCAATGCAGCGTCGCTGGGCCTGGACGCGTCGCGCCTGGTGGTGGCGGGGGACAGCGCCGGCGCCACCCTGGCTACCTTGCTGGCACACACCGCGGCCACGCAAGGCCCTGACGCCGGTTTCGCCCTGGCGGCGCAGATGCTGTTCTACCCGGTCTGCGATGCCTCGGTGACCTATGAATCAAGCCGTGCCTACGCCGAGGGGTACCTGCTGGAGCACCAGACGATGGGCTGGTTCTACCAGCACTACCTGGGCGAGGCGGGCAGGCGTGACGACTGGCGGGTGTCGCCGTTGCTGGCCGACCATGGGCGGCCATTGGCCCCCGCTTACGTCAGCGTGGCGCAGTACGACCCGTTGCGCGATGAAGGGCTGGCCTATGCCGAGTTTCTAAAGCGTGGCGGCACGCCGGTGACGTTGCGGCTGGAGGAGGGGTTGACCCACGACTTCCTGCGGATGTCCGGGGTCCTCAATGGCGGGGTGGAGGGGCTGTACCAGGCTGCCGCCGACTGGTTGCGGCAGCAGGCCTGAAGCGTGACCGCCGGCAGCGCAGGGCTGCCGGCGGTGCGTTGGTTCACTCAGGCAACGTTCAGCTCGCAGAGCACCTGGCCGGCTTGCATGCGCACCAGCTGGTCGGCGACATCGAAGTATCGGTCGTCGTGGCTGATGACGATGATGGTCTTGCCCAGCTTCTTGAGCTCCGGCAGCAGCTCGGTGTAGAACACCCGGCGGAACGTCGGGTCCTGGTCTGCGGCCCATTCATCGAACACCAGCACCGGGCGCTCCTCCAGCCAGGCATTGATCAGCGCCAGGCGCTTGCGTTGCCCGGTGGACAGGTCGGTGGTGCTGAACACGCCGTCGCGCACGCTCACCTTGTGCGCGATCTCCAGGCGCTTGAGGTAGGTCTGGGCGCTGTCGGGGACCTGCTGTGGGCCCATGGCCGGGTCTTCGAACAGGTAGTAGTCGGCGAAGATGGTGGTGAACAGCTGACGGTAGTCGTCGCGGTGCTGCGCGTCGATGGCCTGGCCGTCGACGCGGATCTCCCCTTGCTGCGGCGCATACAGCCCCAGCAGCAGCTTGATCAGGGTGGTCTTGCCGCAGCCGTTCTCACCGACGATAAAGACGATGTCGCCCTGTTTGATTTCCAGGTTCACCGGGCCCAGGGCGAACGGTGCGCTGCCTTCAACCGGTGGGAATGCGTAGCGCACGTCGCGCAGTTCCAGGGTGGCGAGGCCGGTCATCTGGCTCTTGCGGTCCTGCAGCAGCAGGTGCGGCTCGGGCGAGGAAAACTGCTCGGACAGCTCGGCGATGCGGCGGAAGGCGATCTGTGCCCGGCTGACGATCGGCAGGGTGCCGACCAGGTGCTCCAGCGGGCCCTTCATGTACAACAGCACCAGCACGAAGCCACTCATCACCGAGGCGTCCGCGGCCGGCCACAGCGACTGCAGCACCAGCGCCACGCCGATCACCGCGAAGAACAGCATGGAGCCGAAGCTCTTGGCCACGACGAAGGTGTTGATCGAGCGGATCTGGGTGTCGCGGATGCGGTCGGCGGTGCCCTGGATGTGGCTGCTGAACATGCGCTGGCGGCGTGGCCGGTGGATGCGCAGCTCCTTGGCGCCGGCGGCGATCGCGTGGTAGTGCTTCTGCAGCTCGTCCTCGGCATCGCGCGCGGCCAGGAAGCCTTTCATGCCTTTGGCCCGGGCCAGGTACTGGGCGCCTGTGCCCAGGGCGATGGCCACCAGCATCAGCAGGAACATCGGCCATGACAGCAAGGCGAGGTAGCCCAGGCAGCCCAGGGTAACGGTCATGGATATGGCCAGGGGGGCGAAGGCGAAGGCGAAGTCGCTGATGGTGTCCACGTCATGGGTCAGTACCGGTATCAGGCGGTGACTGCGGTAACGCTCGATCTGCTCGATGGGCGCAGACAGCACCTTCTCGCCCAGTTCCTTGCGCAGCGAGGCGATGATCGACTGGCCGACGCGGTTGGTGCCAAGGTCGGAGAAGATCGAGCTGGCCAGCGCTACCAGGCACAGCCCGGCAAATAGCCACACCACCCCCTGGCCCAGGCCGCCCTGGGCATGCAGCGCGCGGTTGATGGTCGCCAGCAGGACGGTGATGCTCAAGCCACCGACCACGCCCAGCAGCACGGAACCCAGTACGGTGTATTTGAACGGGCGCAGCAGGGTGAACAACTCCCGTAGCGCGCTTTTAGGTTGCGGTGACATGGTGTACTCCTTGTGACGCATCAAACGCTGGTTAGCGTGCATAAGTGCCGGATCAGGCGTCAGGCCGCGGTCATGACCTGCTCGAAGGCCGCCAGAAACGCCTGCATCTGCTGCGGTGTACCCACGGTCACGCGCATCCAGTCTGGCCATGCCTGGAACACTCGCCCGACCCGGACCTTGCGCCGGGCCAGGGCTTCGATGACCGGTTGCGCAGGGCGCCCGAGCTGCACCATGAAGCAGTTCGCCTGGGCGTCCGTGCAGCGGTAGCCGGCGGCGCGCAGGTGCTCGGTGGTGCTGTGCAGGATCTGCTGGTTGGTGCGTTTGCGTTCGCTGACCAGGTCTGCCTGCTCCAGGCTGGCGATGCCGCCCAGGGAGGCTGCCAGGGAAATGAAATTGCGCCCGTTGAAGCGCTGCAGCGCGGTCAGCACGGCAGGCCTGGCGATGGCCAGGCCCAGGCGTGCGCCGGCCATGCCATACAGCTTTGAGAAGGTGCGCAGGACCATCACGTCGTCGTGCTGCACGGCCAGGTCCAGGCAGGGCGGGGCATCGCTGAAGTGGATATAGGCCTCGTCGATGATTGCCAGGCAGCCGGCGGGCTTGTGCGTGACCACCTGCTCGATGTCGGCGCGTGGGGTCAGGGTGCCCGTGGGGTTGTTGGGGTTGCACAGGTAGATCACGCCGGCATTGCGGTCGGCGGCCAGCATGGCGCGTGCATCGTGGGCGTGGCGGGCATCGAGGGGCACCTCGTGCACGGCGGCGCCGACGCTGCTGGCGCCGGCCGCCACCGAGTCGTAGGTCGGCGCGGCGGCGACCACGCTGCGCGGGCCTGCGTATTGGGCCAGCGCGTATTGCAGGGGGGGGCGCGAGCCGCAGAACACCGCCACGTGATCCTCGGGGATGCCGTTCTGCCGGGCGAACAGTTCGATCAGGCGGACCTGTTGTTCGTAATAGTAACGCCCGCTCTGGCGGCCGCCCTGTTCCAGGGCCTTGACCGCCAAAGGGCTCGGGCCGTACGGGCTTTCGTTGTAGTCCAGGCGCACGATGTCGTCGCCAAAGACCGGGTCCGGCACGGGGCCGGCAGGCAGTTGCGCGGCCCAGGCAGGCAAGGCGGGGGCGGCACTGGCCAGCGCAGCGGTGGTGACGAAGCGTCGTCGGCTCAAAGCACTCATGGGGTTGCTCCTCGGGTCAGTCCTGGTGGTCAACGTCCAGGTCGCGGGCTACGCGAAAGCCCAGCCAGTCACCGCGCACCTGAGGTTCGCGTTCGTTGCGGTTGCCGGAGCGCGAGAAGATCGCCGGCTCGCTGTAGTCGTTGCCGCGGATCTGCCGATGCCCGCAGTTGCCGCCGGTGGTCCAGGCGCTGCCATCGGTGGGTGCGCCGACATAGTCGGTGTGCCAGCAGTCTTCCAGCCATTCGTAGACGTTGCCGTGCATGTCGTACATGCCGAAGGCGTTGGGCGGGAAGCTGCCGACCGGCGAGGTGAACGAGAAGCCGTCGGCCGGGCCGTAGACGTTGGCGTGCTTGCTGATGGTGTACTCGCCTTCCTTGTCGAACGGGAAAGGGAACGAGCCCGTGGAGCCGGCACGGGCGGCGTATTCGCGTTCCGCTTCGCTGAGCATGCGGTAGGGCTTGCCGGTGGTCTTGGCCAGCCAGGCGATGTAGTCGCGGGCCTCGAACCAGGTCATGCACACGGCCGGTTGGCGCGGGCCCTGGGCATAGCGGGGCTTGCCGTTCTGGCACAGGCGGCCGGGGCGCAGGTCACCATCGGGCAGCACGGTCTTGGTGGCCTTGGCATAGGCTTGCCACTGCGCGGCGGTGATGGTGAAGCGGCTGACCGCGAAGGGGCGGGCGAAGGTCACCGTGTGCAGGGGATTTTCGTCGTCCTGCTTGCCGACTTCGTCATCGGGGGTACCCATGACGAAGCTGCCGGCGGGCAGCACGACCATTTCCGGGCAGTTCTTTTTGCAGTCGGTGAAGACTTTGCCGGGTTCGGTCGGGTCGGCGGCCAGCGCATGCGCCGACAGCGAAAGGCATCCTAGGGCGAGCAGCAGGTCAAGGCGTTTCATGGGTATCCTTGTAGTTGAGTGACAGGCGTGTTGGCCGGCTTGGCGGCCCTCTGGACGGTGTCCCACACACGCAGGAAGTTGCCGCCCCAGAGCTTGGCGATGTCTTCGTCGGAATAGCCGCGCTGGATCAGCTCGGCGGTGACGTTGCGGCTTTCGCCGACGTTCTGGTAACCGATCACGCCGCCGCCGTCGTTGAAGTCCGAGCTGATGCCGACGTGGTCGATGCCGATCTTCTTCACCGCGTAGTCGATGGAATCGACGTACTCGGCCAGGGTGGCCTCGGGTTCCTGGCCGAGGATGTCGTAGAAGGGGGTGAGGAATTCGCCGAACTTCTTCTCTGGCCAGATCGAAAACACCGGGTCCGTGGTGGTGCCCATCTGCGTCTGGTTCTGCACGTCGGGCAGACCGTAGCGTTCGCGCAGGGCGTTCATCCGGGCGATGGTTTCGCGCGAGAACGGCTTGAGGTACTTGGAGTAGGCGACGATGTTGACCAGGCCGCCGGTGGCCTTGATGTGGGCCAGGTCGGCGTCGCTGAGGTTGCGGCGGATGTCCATCATGCCCTGCACACCCGTGTGCGAGGCGATCACCGGGGCGTGGCTGAGCTGGGTGACCTGGGTCAGGGCCTGGCTGGACATCTGCGACACGTCGATCACCACGCCCAGGTCGTTGAGCTTGGCCACGGCGCGGCGGCCCAACGGTGACAGGCCGCCCAGCGGGTCGGTCGAATCGCCCAGGAAGGGCAGCGGGCGTGCCGAGTCCACCCAGCTGTTGTTGCCCACGTAGCCGGGGCCGAACACCCGCACGCCGCGCGCGGCCCACAGGTCGAGCTTGTCGACGTCGTCGCCCAGCGGGGCGGCGTTGAGCATGCTGATGACGATGGCGAACTTGCCCTCGTCGGCCAGGCGGCGGAAGTCTGCCGGGGTGTAGGCGATGCCGGCCTGGTTGGGGAAGTCGCGGGCGATGCCGGTGATGATCTTGTAGCGCACCTCCAGCTCGTTGGCCATGGCGGCCTGGAAGCCGGCAGTGGGGCGGTGCGGCCAGTTCGGCCCGCTCCAGAACTCGGGCCAGGACCAGATGGCGATCGAGGCGCCGCGCAGGCGTGCCTTGCCGGCCTTGACCAGGTCGAACTGGGTTGGGCCGTCGCGGTTGGCCTCACGGCCATCGGTGCCATAGCTCAGGGGAACGTCCAGGTGCCCGTCCAGCGCCAGGATGCGTTCCTGCAGGGCGTTGGCGCGCTGCATGATGGCGCGGCTGTAGGGGTGTGCCGGCAGGTACACCCAGTACCACCAGGCGCCGCTGCCCGCAGCGGCCAGCAGCAGGACCAGGGCCAGCAACCACGGCCACTTGCGCGAGAAAAGGAGGTGTTTCGTCATTGCCATTTCGACCCGCCTGGACGACGGCCCCATGCCGTTCGAACTTGTTGGGTGATACGAGTCGATGGCGGAAGAATTTACCAAACGCCTAAATCGCCTTTGTGACCATTCGTTTTCGCTGGAGTAGTCACGTCATGAGTACAGTGGATGAAGGTGTCACGCCGAGGAATGCTGGCAGGGCTTGTGGCCGCCGGCGCAGTGCTGCCCACGGGTTATTTCGCCTGGCAGAAATGGGACGAAGCCCAGGAGGCGGAGCTGGCCTCCGACGAACCGGCGGTGCCGGTGGACGATGTGCCTAATGCGCTGCTGGGCGAGCGCCTGACGGGTATCTGGGAGTGGCACCTGGTGGCGGGCGATGCGGCGCTGCCCGAGCTGGCGCGGCCGCTGGAACTGCTGCTGGACGTGGGGCAGGGGGCCCGGGCCGTGCGCGGCTACCTGGGCCTGCCGCCCTATGCCGACGGCATGCAGGTGTATGCGCCGCTGGCCGCCGAGCGCCTGCCGCACCTGCGCCTCAAGCTGATCTCGACAAGCGGCCAGGGTTACGACTGCGAAGCGGTGCTCGATGAGATCTGGGGGGACTGGAGCCAAGGCGGTGGCGGTGCCACCCTCAGCGGCCAGGTACGCCTGGCCGGTGTCCAGGCGGGGTTTTCCGGGCCCCAGGGCCGCTTCGTCGCCCGTCGTCGGCCTTTCGTGCCGGCGCGTGAGCGGCTGGCCTTCGTTCCGGCGCTGCACGAGCAACTGATTTCGCCGGGCTGGCGCTACTTTCACCAGCTCTGGCATGCCACCCGTGACCGCTGGCACCGCATTGACGAATCCCGGCGCCAGGCCGTGCGTGGCCTGGGCTGGCAGGCCGGGCCGCTGGGCAAGGAGCGCAATGCCCGTGGCCATGACCGCCACCTCAACGGTTCGGGCGAGGACTTCCTGTTCATGCACCGGCACATGCTGCATGGCGTGCGCCAGGTGCAGGACCTGCGTTCGTGGCCGTGCCTGCCGGCGCCGCGCCCCTTCGTGGGCGAGAACCGGCAGGCGTTCGCCGACTACATGAACAACGTCACCGGCTACAGCGTGCCGCCTTGCTGGCAGGCCGACGACGATGACCACTTCAACCAGTGGCTGTACTACATCAAGAGCCGCGAAGGCCTGTACGCCAACTTCCAGCTGTGGGAAGCGCAACTGCACGACCCCGAGTACCTCAGCACGCTGTGCCTGGGGGAGCTGGGCTCGCGCATCGAACTGGGCATCCACGACTGGCTGCACATGCGCTGGGCGGCCATGGCCCAGGACCCGAACACCGGCTGGCCGATGGCCTATGCGCGGCGCAACCATGACTTTTCCGAGCGCTGGTTCGGGGCGAGCAACGATTTTCTCGGCGATCCGTTCTCGTCCCATGTGAACCCGGTGTTCTGGGCCTTCCATGGCTGGCTCGACGACCGCCTCGAGGACTGGTTCCTGGCCCATGAACAGGCACACCCAGGGGAAGTGCGGCGCTTGACCGTCAACGGCATTCCCTGGTTCGCGCCGGGGCGCTGGGTACGCGTGGCCGAGCCGTGGCTGGGGCCGTCCAGCGAAGGCTGCGGTGCCTGGGGCAAAGGCAATGGTGGTGGCAGCCAGCTGGACATCGAGACCATGAAACTGGCGCTGCAAGTGATCTTCAGCCCGGACCAGGAGGCCGAGCGGCTGATGAAGCGTGTGCCGCCAAGCCGGCCGTGGTTCGCCCGGTACCTGGCGCCGGGGCCGCGCAAGGATGGGCTGTAGCCGCGGCTGGCGCGGCCACCCCCCGAGCCTCACCGTTGCTGTGTCGCCCAGCCGCCGCCCAGGGCCTTGTACAGGGCCACGCTGGCTTGCAGGCGGTCCCTGCGCAGCTGCACGCGCTCGGCCTGGGCGTCGAACAGGCTGCTTTGCGCCTGCAGCACGCTGAGCAGGTCTTCTGCCCCGGCGCGGTAGCGGCTTTCGGCCAGGTCGAAAGCGCGCTGCGCCTGTTGCAGCGCTTGCTGTTGCCAGCGGGCCTGGCGGTCCAGGCCGTCGACACTGTTGAGCGCCTTCTCCACTTCGCCGAAGCTGATGACCAGCACCCCGCGGTACGTTTCCAGCAGTTCTTCCTCACGCGCCAAGGCCTTGTCGCGCTCGGCGCGCAATTGGCCGTTGTTGAAGATCGGTGCGGTCAGGCCCGCGCCCAGGTTGAGCACCGGGTTGCGCAACAGGTCGGCGGCCTGACGGTCGCCGGTGGCTAGGCTGGCGCTCAGGGTCAGCGTGGGGAACAGGGCCGCGCGGGCCACGCGCACGTCGGCCTGGGCCGCGGCCAGGCGCGCTTCGGCTGCGGCGATGTCGGGGCGGCGCGTGAGCAATTGGCTGGGGATGCCGGCATCGATGGCGGGGCCTTGCAGCTGCTCGAAGGGCAGTGCCTCCAACTGTAGGTTCTGCACCGGCTCGCCGAGCAAGGTGGCCAGGGTGATCAGCGCGTCGCGGGCCTGCTGCCGGTACAGCGGCAACTGGCGCTGCTGGCCGGCCACCAGGCTCTGCTGCTGGGCCAGCTCCAGCGCGGTGGCGGAGCCGGCCTGGTAGCGGGTGCGGACCACGTCGAGGATTTTCTGCGCATTGCCCAGGTTCAACGTGGCGATACGGGTCTGCTCCTGCGCCGCCAGGGCTGCCAGGTAGGTGTCCGCCACCTGGCCGGCCAGGCTCAGTTCAAGGGTGTCGCGGTCCAGTTCGCTGGCCTGCAGGCTGTGGCCGGCGCTGTCGCGCGTGGCCGCGTTGCGCCCCCAGAAGTCCACTTCATAGCTGGCCGTGAGTGCCGTGTTGAAGTAATGGTAGGTGCGCTCCCTGCTGGAAGCGTCCAGTTCGCTGTAGCCCTGGCCCTTGAGCAGGCGCTGGCGATAGGCGTTGGCGCTGGCATCGAGCCGCGGCAGCAGCGTGCCGCCGGCGATGCGCACATCGGCGCCGGCCTGGCGCACCCTGGCCATGGCCGCCTTGAGGTCGTGGCTGCCTTGCCGGCTCTGGTCGATCAGGCGCGCCAGCTGCGGGCTGTTGAAGCTCGCCCACCAGCGCTCGATGTCCACGGCCTGCGCCTGGGGCACGGCCGGGCTTTGCCAGCCGGGCGGTGGGGCAACCGCGTTGTCCACCGGGGTGGTCTGGCTGCAGGCGCCGAGTAGCGCCAGCAGGGGGATCAAGGCAAACGGGGCTTTGGTCATGGGTTCATTCACTGGACAGGGCGGCCACCGGGTCGAGCCCGGCGGCCTTGCGGGCTGGCATGAAGCCAAAGATCACACCGGTGGCGACCGAGCAGGCAAAGGCACCGAACATGGCCAGGGCGGAAAACGCCACGGCCACCTTGGCCAGGTTCAGGCCTGCTCCGATCAGCAGGGCCAGGGCCACGCCGGTGACGCCACCGACCAGCGACAGCACCACGGCTTCGGTGAGGAACTGGCGCAGGATGTCGCGCTGGCGGGCCCCGGTGGCCACGCGGATGCCGATCTCGCGGGTGCGCTCGCGCACGGTCATCAGCATCACGTTCATCACCCCGATACCGCCCACCAGCAGCGAGATGGCGGCGATGGCCCCAAGCATCAGCGACAGGCCGTTGCGGGTCTGTGCTTCGGCCTGGATAAGGGCGGCGCTGTTGTCGATCTCGAAGTCCTGGATGCCACCGTGCAGGCTGGTCATCAAGCTGCGGATCGCCTGTTCCGCCTCATGCACCAGGGTGCTGTCGGTGGCGGCGATGATCACATATTCGGGGTACTCGACGCCGGACAGGCGGATGCGCGCAGCCGAATAGGGAATGGCGATGCGCAGGTCGTTGCGCTGGTTGGCGCCGCTGGAACCTTTGCTGGCCAGCACACCGATGACCTGGAAGGGGACGTTCTCCACCAGGATGTAACGGCCGATCGGGTCCTGGCCGTCGGCGAAGAGCTTCTTTTTGACTTCGGAGCCGATGACCGCGACGGCAGCACCCGTGGCCATGTCGGTTTCGTCGAAAAAGCTGCCCTCGGCCACCGGCCAGTTGAGGATCGATGGAAACGCCGGGCTGTAGCCGCCGATGGTCGAGGTCATTTCGCCGTTGCCGTAGCGTACCTGGGCCTGCAAGCTGGTCGCGGCCATGATCGACTTGACCTGGGGCAGCTCGGCCAGGGCCTGCACGTCGCTCAGGCGGATATGGCCTGGTGGCGCGCGCGGGGTGGCCGGGGCGCCGTTCATGAACATGATGTTGGAGCCGAAGGCGCCGATCTGCGCCATCACCTGGCGCTTGCTACCTTCGCCCACGGCCAGCATTACCACCACCGAGGCCACGCCGATGATGATGCCCAGCAGGGTCAAGGCGGTGCGCGTGCGGTTGGTCCACATCATCCGCCAGGCGGCCACCAGGGCGTCGCGGGTTTCGCCGAGCCAGGGGCTGCGCGCCTGGTTGGCGTGGGCCAGGCGCTGGCGCAGGGCGTCGGCCTGCAGGGCACCGGGTTTGGCTGCAGGGGGCGACTGGCCGACGGCGCTGTCACTGACCACCGCGCCGTCGCGCACCTCGATGATGCGCTGTGCGCGGGCAGCGACGTTGCGATCGTGAGTGATCAGGATCATCACGTGGCCTTGCTGCGCCAGCTCGTCGAGCAGGGCCATGACCTCCGTGCCGCTGTGGCTGTCCAGCGCACCGGTGGGCTCGTCGGCGAGGATGATGTGCCCGCCGTTCATCAGCGCACGGGCAATCGACACTCGCTGCTGCTGGCCACCGGACAATTGCCGCGGGCGGTTGCCGGTGCGTTCGCCCAGCCCCAGGCGCCGCAGCAACACCTGGGCGCGTGCGGCGCGCGCGGCGGCGGGGGTGCCGGCGTAGATGGCCGGCATTTCGACGTTTTCCTGGGCCGAGGCCGAGGGGATGAGGTGGTAGCCCTGGAACACGAAGCCGAAGGCTTCACGGCGCAACCAGGCCAGTTGGTCGTCATCGAGCTCGGCCACGTCCTGGCCAGCGAAGCGGTACTGGCCGGCGCTGGGCCGGTCCAGGCAGCCGAGAATGTTCATCAGGGTCGACTTGCCGGACCCCGAGGTGCCGATGATGGCGATGAATTCCCCGGCATGGATGCTCAGGTCGATGCCGCGCAGCACCTCCACGGTGGGGCTGTCGCCGCCGCCATAGGCCTTGCGGATGCCGCTCAGCTGGATCAGCGGTGTAGGCATGCTCAACTTCCGTTGCCGGTTGGGCCGATCAGCAGGCGGTCGCCTTCCTTCAGGCCATCGAGGATCTGAACCCGCAGGCGATCGCTGAGCCCGATGCGCACGGCGCGTTGCTGGACCTGGCCGTTGTCGGCGAGTACCTGGGCACTGCGCTGGTCGGGTTGGTCTGGCTTGCCTGCCAGGGCGGCGACCGGGGCGGTGAGCACGTTCTGGGCACTGCCGGCGACGAAGAAGACCTGGGCGGTCATGTCGGCCATCAGCGCATTGTCGGCGTTGTCGACGTCCAGCAGCACGGTGTACAGCACCACGCGCCCGGCGCCGCTGCCGGTGCCGCTGCTGGCCCCGGCCGGTGCTGGGCTGCCACCGCCCTGGCTGAGCTGGTCCAGAGGCTTGGGCGGGATCGGCAGGATCTGCCGCACGGTGCTGGTCCAGCGCCGGCCACCGCCACTGAGGGTGGTGAAGTAGGCTTGCATACCTGGCTTGACCTGGCCGATGTCGGCTTCCGACACCTCGGCCCAGACGGTCATCGGCGACAGCCGTGCGATGCGCAGGATCAACGGCGTGCGCTGCTGGGCGTTGAGCGTCTGGCCTGCACGGGCGTCGACCGCCACCACGGTGCCGCTCATGGGGGCGTAGATGCGCGTGTAGCCCAGTTGAGCCTCGGCGCTGCGCAGGCTGGCCCGGGCCTGGAGGATCTGCGCCTGGTACCTGTGGATGCGCGCCTGGGTGGTCAGCACCTTGGCCTGGGCGGTTTGCACGTCTTCGTCGCGGGTGGCGCCATCGGCGGCCATGCGCTGCTGGCGTTGCAGTTGCTGCCTGGCCAACAGGTGTTCGGCCTGCTGTTCCTTGACCTGGGCTTCGAGGGTCTGGATGGCGTAGCGCTCGGCGTCCAGTTGCGCCTGCTGGGTGGAGGGGTCGATTTCGACCAGCAGTTGGCCCTGTTTGACCGTGTCGCCCACTTCCACGTGCAGGGTGCGGATCTGCCCGGAGGCCTGGGCGCCGACGTCCACATACTGGCGAGGCTGCAGGGTGCCCAAGGCGGTGACGCTGGATTCGATGTTGCCGCGCGCGACGCGCACGAAGGGGCGCTGCTCGGCGTCATTGGGCAGCAGCTGCCAGGCCGCCGCTGCAGCCAGGGGAATGAGGCAGAGCATGACGATTGCAGCGCGGCGGGTCAGGCGAAGGTAACTCTTGCGAAAGTAACTCATGCGAAAGTCCGGCCAGTGAGGGAAGGCTGCCGGTTAGACGAGGGTGGTGGGGCGAAATTTAGGACCCTGCGCGGGGCGGGGCCAAGGGGCCGGGCGCAGCCCGCTACGGTGCTGCTCCGGCCTGGTCAACGGGGTTCAGCCGCCAAAGCTCAGGGTGCCCTTCATGACCGTGGCGTGGAAGGGATAGGAGCAGAAGTACACATAGTCGTCACCCGGTTTCAGTCCCTTGGTATCCAGCGTGACAGACGCTTGCTCGTTGCCGCCGATCAGCTTGGTGTGCGCCAGCACCCGGGCATCACCCGGCTGGATGTAGTCATTGCCCTCACCGGCCTTGGCACCGTCGTCGGCCACGCCCTTGAGGTCATCTTTGCGGGTCAGCACCCAGTTGTGCCCCATTACGTTCCTGGGCAGGTTGCCGGGGTGCTTCAGGGTAACGGTGAACTGTTTGCAGCTGGCCGGCACGTGGATGGTCTTGAGGTCGTAGGTCATCTGGTCGGTGCCTTGGATGGTCACCGAGCATTGCTCGTCGGCGCAAACAAAGCCTGACAGCGTCAGTGCAGCCAGGGCTACGGCAGTGCGAAACATGGTCTATCTCCATCGAGGTACGGACGACGCCGGCCTTGAATACCGGCGTCCAAGGGTTGACCCAAAGACGAATGCGAAGTCGCCGGATTTAACCTGGGTGCTGCCTTGCCACCAAGTTGTTGGGAGCGATTGCGCTTTGCGCGTGAAAATTCTGCGAGCTGGCCACTTGATTTCTCGCCGGTTCCCGACAACTATCTAGAAAGACCCCTCCAAGTGCAGCCCTGGTGGACGCCTGTTGCTGGCGCAGTATGGTCAGGGAGCGTGCCCTTTATCTCTACCCTTGCCCGGGCCACAACATGATCAACAAGTCGCTGCGCATCCTGATCGCCGACGAGCACCCGTACCAGCGCCTGCAGTTGGAACGGCTGCTTAATGGCCTGGGCTATTACCGGATCGCCCCGGTGGAGAGCTTTGAAGAGCTGCAGCGTCTGGTGCAGAGTGCGTTGCAGCCGTTCAACCTGCTGCTGGGCAATATCGAACTGGCCAGCCATGCCGGCGTCGACCTGGCGCGTTTCTGTGGGGTCAGCACGCAGATCCAGCATGCCCTGCTGTACCACACCCCGCACCTCAAGGTCCCCAGCGTGCCGCCGAGCGAACGCCAGGCGGTCAACGTGAGCCTGCCCCAGGTGCCGGACAACGAGGCCTTGCAGACCTTCATGGCGCTCATCGACAGCCCACTGCTGATCGGCACCCTGGCACTGCCGCCGGGCCTGTCGGGCAACACCGCACATACCCGCAGGCACCGCAACTTCGGCCAAACGGTGTTCAGCCGTTAGGGGCGGCCGGCGGGTATTTGCTATCCTCTTGCGCTTTGCCGATCTTGCGGACCCTGCCATGACTGCCATCGATACCGCTCGCCCGCCCCGGTTCAGCCGCGGCGACCACCGGACCCTGGGCCTGGCGGCGCTGGGCGGCGCGCTGGAAATCTACGATTTCATCATTTTCGTGTTCTTCGCGCTGACCCTCAGCCAGCTGTTCTTCCCGCCGGAAATGCCGGAGTGGTTGCGCCTGCTGCAAAGCTTCGGGATTTTCGTCACCGGTTACCTGGCGCGGCCGCTGGGCGGCATCGTCATGGCTCACTTCGCCGACCACCTGGGCCGCAAGCGGGTGTTCAGCCTGAGCATTTTGATGATGGCGCTGCCGTGCCTGCTGATCGGGGTAATGCCGACCTATGCCGAGATTGGTTACGCCGCGCCGCTGATCTTGCTGGCGTTGCGCATATTGCAGGGGGCTGCGGTCGGCGGCGAGGTACCCAGTGCCTGGACATTCGTTGCCGAACACGCACCGCCGGGGCGGCGGGGGTATGCCCTGGGCTTCCTGCAGGCCGGGTTGACCTTTGGCTATTTGCTGGGGGCACTGACCGCGACACTGTTGGCCCAGGCTTTCAGCGCCGAGGAAATTCTCGACTACGCCTGGCGTTACCCGTTCCTGCTCGGGGGCGTGTTTGGCGTGATCGGGGTGTGGTTGCGCCGTTGGCTGAGTGAAACGCCGGTATTTCTGGCCCTGCGCGAGCGCAAGGAGCAGCCGGTGAAGTTCCCGTTGCGCCAGGTGCTGGGCGCGCATCGTGGGGCGTTGATTCCGGCTGCGCTGCTGACCTGCGTGCTGACCTCGGCGGTGGTAGTGCTGGTGGTGATTACGCCGACGGTCATGCAGCAGCGCTTCGGCATGTCTGCCGCGCACACGTTCGCGCTGAGCAGCGTAGGCATCGTCTTTCTCAACATCGGTTGTGTGCTTGCCGGCCTGCTGGTCGACCGCCTGGGCGCCTGGCGGGCGTTGATGATCTACAGCGCGTTGCTGCCGCTGGGCATCGCTGCGTTGTATGCGAGCCTGGTGGGGCAGTGGGGCATGACGTGGCTGGCTTACGCGTTGGCCGGGCTCTGCTGTGGGGTGGTGGGTGTGGTGCCGTCGGTCATGGTCGGGCTGTTTCCGGCACAGATCCGGGTATCGGGTATTTCCTTCACCTACAACGTGGCCTACGCCTTGTGGGCCAGCACCACCCCCCTGGCGTTGATAGCCTTGATGCCGTGGAGCCCATGGGTGTGCGTTGGCTTCTGTCTGGTCATGGGCGCGGTGGGGCTGCTCACTGCCCGCTACTTTGGCCGCCGGCAACCTTCCGCGTTCGCGGCGGAGCCGATGCCGATCATGTGCGTCGACAAATGAACGAAAAAAGCCCCCGGGCCGCGAGGCCAGGGGGCTTTTTCTTGCTGCAGGGGCGGGCTTACATGTTCGGGTAGTTCGGCCCGCCAGCGCCTTCAGGGGTGACCCAGGTGATGTTCTGGGCCGGGTCCTTGATGTCGCAGGTCTTGCAGTGCACGCAGTTCTGCGCGTTGATCTGGAAGCGCTTGTTGCCGTCTTCCTGGGTGACCACTTCGTACACGCCGGCCGGGCAATAACGCTGGGCGGGCTCGTCGTACAGCGGCAGGTTGCTGGCGATCGGGATGCTCGGGTCGGTCAGCTTCAGGTGGCAGGGTTGTTCCTCTTCATGGTTGGTGCTGGAGAGGAACACCGAGCTGAGCTTGTCGAAGCTGAGCTTGCCGTCCGGTTTCGGGTAGTCGATTTTCTGCGAGTCGGCCGCCAGCTTCAGGCAGGCGTAGTCCGGCTTGGTGTCGTGCAGGGTAAACGGCAGCTTGCCGCCAAACCAGTTCTGGTCGACATAGTTGAAAGCTCCCCCCAGCAGCGGGCCGAACTTGTGCAGTGCCGGGCCGAAGTTGCGGCTGGCGAACAGCTCTTCGTACAGCCAGCTGGCCTTGAACGCGCTGACGTAGCCGTCGAGCAGGTCGCCACCTTCACGCCCGGCAGCCAGGGCGTCAGCCACTGCTTCGGCGGCCAGCATGCCGGACTTCATCGCGGTATGGCTGCCCTTGATCTTCGAGAAGTTCAGGGTGCCGAGGTCGCACCCGATCAGCGCGCCGCCGTTGAAGACCATCTTCGGCAGGGAGTTCAGGCCGCCCTTGCAGATGGCGCGGGCGCCGTAGCTGATACGCTTGCCACCTTCGAGGTATTGGCTCATCACCGGGTGGTGCTTCAGGCGCTGGAATTCGTCGAAGGGCGACAGGTACGGGTTGGCGTAGGACAGGTCGACGATCAGGCCGACCACCACCTGGTTGTTTTCCAGGTGGTAAAGGAACGAGCCACCGGTGTTGTCCTTGGCCATCACATCCAGCGGCCAGCCAGCGGTATGCACCACCAGGCCTTGCTCGTGCTTGGCCGGGTCGATTTCCCAGATTTCCTTCAGGCCGATGCCGTAGTGCTGCACGTCGGCTTCGCTATCGAGGTTGAAGCGCTTGATCAGCTGCTTGCCGATATGGCCACGGCAGCCTTCGGCGAACAGGGTGTACTTGGCGCGCAGTTCCATGCCGGGGGTGTACAGGCCGTCCTTTGGCTTGCCTTCGCGGTCGACACCCAGGTCGCCGGTGACAATGCCGCGGACCACGCCGTTTTCATCGAACAAGGCTTCCTGGGCGGCGAAGCCGGGGTAGATTTCCACGCCCAGGTTCTCGGCCTGCTGGGCCAGCCAGCGGCACAGGTTGCCCAGCGAAATGATGTAGTTGCCCTGGTTGTGCATGGTTTTGGGCACGAACAGGTCGGGCACTTTGGTCGAGCTGCCGGCGTCTTTGAGCACGTAGATATCGTCGCGCTTCACTTCGGTGTTCAGTGGCGCGCCCAGTGCCTTCCAGTCGGGGAACAGCTCGTTCAGCGCGCGGGGCTCGAACACCGCACCGGAGAGGATGTGAGCACCGACTTCGGAGCCTTTTTCCACCACGCAGACGCTGATTTCGCTACCGGTTTCGGCGGCCTTCTGCTTCAGGCGGCAGGCGGCGGACAGGCCCGCCGGGCCGGCGCCGACGATGACCACGTCGAATTCCATGTATTCGCGTTCCACAGGTTCTCTCCTACTCATCAAGGCTCGTGCTGTTGCTGGGTCTTATGGGTGCATGCGCGCAGTGGCTCGTCACGGGAGCGAAACTGTAGCTGCGCAACTGACGGACTACACCGTTTTGTCTTGGCCGCGCATTATATCTACACCACTTGGCGGGTCCAATACAAACGTTTGTTTGAATTTGCCGCAGGCCAGTAAAATCACAGGAGTGCGGCTGGAGGGTGACCGATTTGCCGTATTGACCGGATTGGGTGTTACGGTCAAGATACGAGCGGTTTTACGTTCGCCGTAGGCTTGCAGCCGGGCGCAGGTACACCTCTAAAGACCAGGTGTGGAGCAGGGTTTTGCGGGCTTAGGCCGGTTTGTAGTGGAGTTTACACGCCACGACAGGAAATGACCCGTGAGTATTTGTCGCAATGGTCCGAACAAGACTGTTCGGTCACTGTGCAGATGCCGCTTCCCGGTACGTTTTTAGAGGTGCCCTTGTACCCACGCGCATCGCAGGGCTTTGCCCCAGGCGACTATCTATTCACCGGAGAGTAACGAGGAATCCATGAAGGTTCTTGTAGCTGTCAAACGAGTGGTCGACTACAACGTCAAGGTTCGCGTCAAAGCGGACAACTCCGGCGTCGACCTTGCTAACGTCAAGATGTCCATGAACCCCTTCTGCGAAATCGCCGTGGAAGAAGCCGTACGCCTGAAAGAGAAGGGCGTTGCCAGCGAGATCGTGGTCGTTTCGGTCGGCCCGACCACTGCCCAGGAACAACTGCGCACCGCCCTGGCCCTTGGCGCCGACCGCGCCATCCTGGTCGAAGCCGCTGATGAACTGAACTCCCTGGCCGTGGCCAAGGCGCTCAAGGCGGTTGTCGACAAGGAGCAGCCACAGCTGATCATCCTCGGCAAACAAGCCATCGACAGCGACAACAACCAGACCGGCCAGATGCTGGCTGCGCTGACCGGCTACGCCCAGGGCACCTTCGCCTCCAAGGTGGAAGTGGCCGGCGACAAGCTGAATGTCACCCGTGAAATCGACGGTGGCCTGCAGACGGTTGCCCTGAACCTGCCTGCGATCGTCACCACCGACCTGCGCCTGAACGAGCCACGCTACGCGTCGCTGCCGAACATCATGAAGGCCAAGAAAAAGCCGCTGGAAACCCTTGCGCCAGACGCGCTGGGCGTTTCCCTCGCCTCCACCAACAAAACCGTGAAAGTTGAAGCCCCGGCTGCCCGCAGCGCGGGTATCAAGGTCAAGTCGGTGGCCGAACTGGTCGAGAAGCTGAAGAACGAAGCGAAGGTAATCTAAATGACTATCCTGGTTGTCGCTGAATACGAAAACGGTGCCGTAGCCCCGGCCACCCTGAACACCGTTGCCGCTGCCGCCAAGATCGGTGGCGATGTGCATGTACTGGTCGCTGGCCAGAACATTGGCGGCGTTGCCGAAGCCGCTGCCAAGATCGCTGGCGTGGCCAAGGTCCTGGTTGCCGATAACGCAGCTTATGCCCACGTGCTGCCAGAGAACGTGGCGCCGCTGATCGTCGAGCTGGCCAAGGGTTACAGCCACGTGCTGGCCCCGGCCACCACCAATGGCAAGAACGTTTTGCCGCGGGTTGCTGCGCTGCTGGACGTCGACCAGATCTCCGAGATCATCTCGGTCGAGTCCGCCGACACCTTCAAGCGCCCGATCTACGCCGGTAACGCCATTGCCACCGTGCAATCGAGCGCGGCCATCAAGGTGATCACCGTGCGTACCACCGGCTTTGACGCCGTGGCCGCCGAAGGCGGTTCGGCTGCCATCGAGGCGGTCGGTGCCGCGCACGATGCTGGTATCTCGGCGTTCGTTGGCGAAGAGTTGGCCAAGTCCGACCGCCCAGAGTTGACTGCCGCCAAAATCGTCGTTTCCGGCGGCCGTGGCATGGGTAACGGTGACAACTTCAGCCACCTGTATAGCCTGGCCGACAAGCTCGGTGCTGCCGTGGGTGCCTCGCGCGCCGCCGTCGACGCCGGCTTCGTGCCCAACGACATGCAGGTCGGCCAGACCGGCAAGATCGTCGCGCCGCAGCTGTACATCGCCGTGGGCATTTCCGGTGCGATCCAGCACCTGGCCGGCATGAAGGACTCCAAGGTGATCGTTGCGATCAACAAGGACGAAGAAGCGCCGATCTTCCAGGTGGCTGACTACGGGCTGGTCGCGGACCTGTTCGAAGCGGTGCCAGAGCTGGAAAAGCTGGTCTGATCCGCCTGCTTCACTTATAAAGAACCCGGCCCCGTTACAGGGGCCGGGTTTTTTTATGGCCGGTTACGGGTCAATCGCGATACAAGGAGTGAGCAATGGTGCTGCGTAAAGCAGGCAGGGTGCTGGCATGCATGGCGGTCTTGGTTGCGCCACCGGCCATGGCGGCAGGCAAGTGCGAACGCCTGGTAGCAACCGGCAGCCCTGATGCGCCGCCCTATTCGTGGCAGGACCCGAAAAACCCGCAGCACCTGATCGGTGCCAACGTCGACCTGCTGCGTCAGGTGGCTGGCGAGCTGGGGGTGAAGGTGGAGGTGCTGAGTGCCGGGCGTCGCGAACAGGCACTGCAAGAGGTTCGCAGCGGCCGCATGGACCTGCTGATCGACACGCCGATGCAGGTGGAGCAACTGACTGCGCTGGACTATATCCACCCCCCGTTGCAGTTGAACGAGTACCTGGTGTGGACGCGGCACGATGCGCAACTGACCATCGATGGTCCGGCCGACCTGGCCCGCTACCAGGGTAGTTTGTCCGAGCGGGCGCGCCTGACGCCGGCCTTTACTGCGTTCGCCAAGGCGCAACTGAAGCTGGTGCCTGCGCAGAACCTTACTCAAGCGTTCCAGAAACTGGTGCTCGGCCAGGTGGATTACGTGCTGGCTGGCCGTTATGCCGGTATGGCCATGGCCCAGAGCCTGGGCATGAGCAATGACCTGATTGCGCGGGGTTTGCCGGTCGACCGGCCAGGCTTGTACTTGGCGCTGTCGCACAATTCCGCGTGCAATGACAGTTGGTTGCGTGGGCAATTGGCGAAAAAACTGACAGAATTGCCGATCTCCGGTGCATCCGAAGCGGTACTGCAACGTAATGTCGAGCGCTGGAAAGCGCAGCTGCAAGTACCGGCGGACGCCCCCAAACACTAGGAAGATTGCGTGAGAACCCAACCACTGATCCTTGCCCTGGCCGTGCTTGGCCTGGCGGGCTGCGCCAATGACCCGGCCCCTAACGAGCAGATGCGTATTTCCGAACAGGCGCTGGAGCAGGCCAGGGCCGTCGGTGCAACCGACCAGGTCGAATCGCTGAAACTGGCCGAAGACAAGCTGGCGCGGGCCAGGACCAACATGCTGACCGAAGACTACCGCGATGCGCGCATGCGCGCCGAGCAGGCGGAACTGGACGCGCGTTTTGCCGAGGCCCAGGTGCTGAACCAGAAGAGTGAAGAGCAGTTGCAGTTGTTGCAGTCGCGGGTGCAGCGCCTGCGCAAGCAGCTGGAGGTGCAGCCATGAACCGTCAGGCACCCTTCGCCGTACTGGCAGTGCTGGCCCTGGCGGCAGGCCTGCAGGGTTGCGCCAGCCAGCGCAGCAGCGCGGCGCTTGAGCAAGCCAGCGCCGCCTTCCAGAAGGTCAAGGACGATTCCGACGTGCTGCGCAGCGCGCCGCGTGACGTGATTCGTGCAGGCGAGTCGCTGGCGCGCGCCGAGCGCTTGTCCAGCTACATCGGCACCGGCTCCGATGTGCGCCATTACGCTTACCTCAGCCAGCGTTACAGCGAGATTGCCGGTGAGCATGCCAAGCTGGCGCTGAACCAGGAGCGCCAGGCCAAGCTGGACCTGGAGCGCCAGCGTTTGCAGCTGGCTTTGCGCGAGGCCAAGCTGGCCAGCGTGCAGCAGCAAGGCAAATGGGTCGAGGCGCAAATTGCCGCGCTGGCCTCGGAGCAAGCCGATCGCGGCCTGGTAATGACCTTGGGTGACGTGCTGTTCGACACCGGCAGTGCCAACCTGAAAAACACCGCCAGCCGAACCGTGCTCAAGCTGGTGCAGTTCCTGCAGCTCAACCCACACCGGGTGGTACGCATCGAGGGCTATACCGACAGCACGGGTACGCCTGAAGAAAACCTCAAGCTGTCGCACGACCGGGCTCAGTCCGTTGCCGACATGCTGGTGGACCTTGGTGTCGACGACAAGCGCCTGCAGGTCGAAGGCTACGGCGACCAGTACCCGATCGAAGCCAATGCCTCGGAGCGGGGTAGGGCGCAGAACCGTCGGGTCGAGATTGTGTTTTCCGACGACAAGGGCAGGCTCGCGCCGGCGCGTTGAGCGTGAGTGTTCGGCTCGGTGCGGTCGGCGCCGATCAGATCGCGCGCCGCCCGCGCGGCGCTGGATCTCACAGGCGCTGAAGATGCAGTGGCGGGCCCACCATCTGTCCCGGTACACTTCTTAACTGTTACGGTATCCTCTACTGTCAGTGAGTCGCACAAGAACAACGAGCCCGTCCGCGCGTCGAGATCCCGCCATGACCAACCTGCTGCTGTACCAGCGTATCGCCCAGCAACTGGCCGATGACATTCGTCGCGGCGTCTACCAGCCAGGCGAGCGGGTACCCTCCGTACGCAAGATGAGCGCGCAGCTCAACGTCAGCCATGCCACGGTGCTGCAGGCCTACGCCAACCTCGAAGACCAGGGCCTGATCCGTGCGCGGCCGCAGTCCGGCTACTATGTGCACCAGACCCCGGCCCTGACCGCCCCGACTCCGGATATCGCCAGGGTCGAGCGCCCAGGCCTGGTCACACGTGCCAGCATCATCCAGCAGGTATTGACCGAGGCCCGCCGCGACGGTGTGTTCCCGTTCGGTGCTGCCGTGCCCCATGTGGATTATCTGCCAGTGCGCGCGCTGCACCAGCAAATCGCCAAAGTGACACGCTTCCACAGCCCGCGCGCCTTCAGCTACATGTTCAGCCCAGGGTTCGAGCCGCTGCGCCGGCAAATTGCCATTCGCATGCGCGATGCCGGTGTGATCGTCGACCCGCGTGAGGTGATCGTGACCCACGGCTGTGTCGATGCCCTGCAGATGTCGTTACGGGTGCTGACCCGCCCCGGGGACCTGATTGCCGCCGAGTCGCCGACCTATTACGGTTTGCTGCAACTGGCGGACCTGCTGGGTTTGAAAGTGATCGAGATCCCCAGCGACCCGTCCACGGGGATCAGCCTCGAAGCCTTGCAACTGGCGGCAAACCAGTGGTCGATCAAGGCCTTGGTGTTGACTGCGCGGCTGAGCAACCCGCTGGGCGGTACGGTGCCGGAAGAGCGGCAAAAGCAACTGCTGCGCCTGGCGTCGGACTTCGATATCCAGATCATCGAGGACGACATCTATGGCGAGTTGATGTTCGAGCAGGGCAAGAGCAAGGCACTGAAAGCCTTCGATCGGCTGGACCGGGTGATCTACTGTTCGAGCTTCTCCAAAACCTTGTCTCCCGGGGTGAGGGTTGGCTGGATGATCGCCGGGCGTTACCAGGACGAGATACAGCGCCTGCAAACTTTCACCACCCATTCAGCCTGCAGCGTGACCCAGATGGGTGTGGCAGCGTACCTGGAAAATGGCGGCTACGATCGGCAGCTGCGCTATATCCGCCAGGAGTACCGCAAGAACCTCAGTGCCTACCAGCTGGCGGTGCAGCAGCACTTCCCCGAAGGTACGCAGATGACCCGGCCTACCGGGGGGTTTATCCTCTGGGTGAGCCTGCCTGGGCGGGTGAATACGCAAGAGCTGCATGTGCGTGCGTTGGAGCAGGGCATCAGTATTGCTCCGGGGTTGATATTCAGTAACACGGAACAATTCAACCACTGCATCCGCCTCAACTGCGGTATTCCGTGGAACAAGGAGGCCGAGCGGGCGGTCATGACCTTGGGCTTGCTGGCACAGCAGCTGTGCCGCGAGCCTGCGCTCACACTTTTGTGAGGGTTGCCAGCAGCCCGCGGAACAGGGAGCATACGAGCCTTTACAGCGGGTCTGTCCATTTGCCATGAATGCATTACGTCGTTTTGTTCTGATTCTGTGCCTTGCGGCCCCGTGCTGCGCCACCGCGGGCCTGGCCTTCGCTGCGCAGCCGGCGCAGGCCCAGCAGGCACAGACAAAAAACGCCGCCAAGCCTGCGCAGAAGCCGGTAGTCCGCAAAGCCCCTGCCAAGAAAGCAAAACCGCGAAGCAAGGCAGTTGCCAAGCCTTTGCCCAAAGCAAAGTTGGACTTGAGCCTGCCCACCGACCTGGTCGACAACCTTGAGCCAAACGTAGGGACACCTTCGCCGATCCAGCGCCGCAAACCGCTGCTGCCCCCTATGTTCCGGGACAAGCCGGAAGCCGACGACAGCCCGTTCCAGCTCAATGGCCGCTTGATCAACAATGAAATGCAGCTGCAACTGCGCAATGACAGCCGCCGTGAAGTGGAAGGTGCGGCCATCGATTTCGAGTACCGGCAGTAAGGGGCAAACTGACTGCCGGGTCATGTCATTTTTCATCGTGCCAGCAATTTCAAACACCTGTTTGGGCGGGTACTATCCAGGGGCGTTCGTCCCGTTACTTGTTTCAGGGAGTCCTGAGTTTGGTGAATCGCCATGAACTGCCGTGAGGGCTGCGGTGCCTGCTGCATTGCCCCGTCCATCACCTCTGCCATGCCGCGCATGCCCAATGGCAAGCCAGCTGGCGAGCGCTGCCTGCACCTGACGGCGGCCAACCTCTGCGACCTGTTCGGCAAGCCTGAGCGGCCAGCAGTGTGTGGCGCGTTCAAGGCAGATGTCGAGGTGTGTGGCAGTGACCGTGACGAAGCGATCAGGATTCTTGGCTGGTGGGAGCAGATGACGGCGGCGTGAAAGGCTGGGTCTTCGACAACAAGGATAAACATGATGAGATCGTTAAAGCGTATTGCACTGCTGTGTGGCGTGGGTGTTCTGCTTTCGCCGGCGGCCTGGGCCGAAAACTGGCAAGTGGCCAAGGACGAGGAGGGCATCAAGGTGTCCCTCAGCGAAGTCGCTGGCTCCAAGTACAAGGCCTATCGCGGGGTGACCGTGATCAAGGCGCCGCTGGCCAAGGTCGAGGCACTGCAGGAAGACGCGGCCGGGGCATGTGCATGGATCCACGAATGCAAATCGCAGAAGCTGCTCAAGCATGAAGGTAACCAGAGCTGGACCTACACCCAGTTCAATACGCCATGGCCGGTGACGCCGCGGGATTCGGTGCTGCATATCACCACTGTCAAGGAGGCTGATGGCAGCGTCACCCGCAACCTGAAAGAAGAGCCGACCTACCTGCCGGAAGAGAAGGGCTTCGTGCGGGTGGCTAAAGTCGAAGGGTTCTGGAAGCTGGTGCCCAAGGGCGACACCACCGAAGTGACCTACCAGGTGCATACTGAGCCGGGTGGCAGCGTGCCGGCGATGGTCGCCAACAAGTTCGTGGTGGATTCGCCGTTCAATACCCTCAAACAGCTGCGTGAACGGGCTGAGAAAAACTGAGGCCTCGCACTGCCTGTAGCGCCTTCAGGTGATGGCGCTACAGGTGGCACCGGCGTCAATAAAAGAACGCCATTATTTGAGCGTTTCTGGAAGTTTGACAGCATAAATTTTTGGGCTTAGATTCAAACTCAGTGAGCCATTTCCTGCCCCCTCTCGTGCTCACGCCAACTATAAAAAACGTGCTGCGTTTTTCTTCTGCTTTATAACTTCAAGACCTACGCCTTACCCACTTGTACCTCTGCGCTTGCGGGCCGTTTTGTCCTCGGTCTGTGCAAGGGCGAGCACTTGCCTATTGATTTTCATCCGCCGCGTGTGTGGGAGATATCATCGTGCATGCTAATCGACTTTCGTTATTGCCCCGGATCGCCGGGTACGGTGTATTGGCTTTCATGGGCTGGTTGCTGTTTTCGACATTGTTCATGCCGTTATTGTCGTCGTCGGCAACCCGGGCCATTCTCAACGCACCGGTCATTCTGCTGACCACGCCCATCGATGGCGTGGTGCGTACCTTGAACATTCAGCCAGGCACCACGTTCACCACGGGCCAGGATATCGCAACCATCGAGAACCCCCGGGCGGAACAGGAAACGCTGCTGGGCTTGCAGACACGCCGGCTCACCTTGCAGCAGCAATTGGCGGCCATGGCCAGCCAGGCCGAACACGACCGCAAGTACTACAACGCGCTGGAGATCACCAGCCAGCAGTACCAGGATGCCTATGAGGTGCGCAAGCGCTACGCGCAGAAGGCCCTGAAGGCTGAGAGCGGGGCTGCTGGCGCACGCCTTGCCGATGCCCGGGAAACACTGGCACGTAACCTTGAGCTGTTTCGCCAAGGCGCGGTGAGCGAGGCCGTCGTGGCCAGTTCCCGGGCGCAACTGGCCTCGTTGCAGGCCGATGCCGAGACCATTCGCTCGCGGGTGCACATCAACGATGGTGATCTTAACGCGGCCAAGGACCAGGTGTACCTGGACCCCGAGCAATTGCGCATGTTCGACCTCAAGTCGCAGATGACCACGCTGAAACTTAGCCTGGATAATCTGGAGCGCAACCGGGTAACCCTCGAAGAGGAACTTTCCCACCTCGACCAGTTGATAGAAAGTGAGCAAAACCGGGTGCAGATGATGGCGGCTTATAATGTGGTGGCGTATGCATCCGGCACCGTGCAAGAGTTGATCGCCCCGCAAGGCACGCAAGTACGGGCGGGTGCAACGCTATTGCGCGCTACCAATTGCAGTCAAAGTTATGTTATTGCGGTATTCCCGGAGCGAATGGCCAGCCGGATCGACCGGGATAGCGAACTGCAAGTATCTATCCGCGGTGTCGCGCAACCGCTGAAAGCCAAAGTCGTGCAGTTACTGTCCAGCCCGACCGATGTACAAAGCAGCAATTACAGTGTGCCGTTTCCTTATGCCGAGCAGAACTCGGTCTATGTGGTAGGTACGTTCGACAGCAACTTGCCGGCCGATGAACGCCTGTTGACCTGCAACCCTGGCAACTGGGTGACCGCGACGGTATCGCGATGAACGGCTGGGTGCCTTTTGCCGGTGTGCTCGGGCTGGTGCTGGGCAGCCAGGCCATGGCCCTGGAGCCTCGGGCCCGCCTGCAGCACATGACCTGCGCAGGCATCGGGCAGGCGGTGGCGGCTCAAGGCCAAGGGCCGTTGCTGCTCGCCAGCTATCCGCAGCAACCGGGGCGGCCTGCCGTGCCTGGCGTGCTGCAAGGCGTGGCATTCACCTACGACAACGCGTTGGCCAGCATCGCCTTGTTTGCCTGCGGCAATGCGCCAGCTGCCCGACAAATTGCCGACGCTTTGGCCTATGCCATCGATCACGACCCTGAGTACCGCGATGGCCGGGTGCGCAATGCCTACGCCGCTGGCCCGCTGCAGGCCGCGCCTGTGCGGCTGCCGGGCTACTGGAGCGATGAGCGTGCTGCATGGAGCCAGGATGCGTACCAGGTGGGCAGTGCGACCGGTAATCAGGCGTGGGCAGCGCTGGCGTTGCTGGAGGCTTATCGGCACAGCGGTGAAGCGCGTTATTTGCAGGCGAGCAGAAAGGTGCTCGACTGGGCCCGGCGCACCACCTTCGACAAGGGGCCACCGGCAGGCTTCAACGGGGGCATTTACGGGTTCGCCGCTGCCCCGCAGGTGCAAACCTGGAAGTCCACTGAGCATAACGTCGATCTGGCGGCAGCCTGGGCCTCGTTGGCGCGGCTGGACAACGATAGCGAAGCTGGCCGGCAGGCGCGCATCGCCCGCGGCTTCGTCGAGGCCCACTGGGATGCCGGCCAAGGCCGGTTCCTGATCGGTACCTTGCCCGATGGCCGAACACCGCAGACGCAGCAGTCGGGCCTGGATGCGCAGATCTGGCCGCTGATTGCCATTGCCGACGCACCGCAGCAGTGGCTGCAGGCACTGACGTTCGTGGAGCGGGCCCATGGTTTCGCTCAGGGCTATGGCTTCAAGCAGGACCCTGACGGTATCTGGACCGAAGGCACGGCGCAGGTGGCGGCCGTTGCCAGCCTTCGCGGCCTGGCGCCCCTGGCGCAGCCATTGTGGCCGTTGTTGCTGGCGCAACACGCTGGCGATGGCTGGCTGTACGCCACCCCGGAGGCACAGGTCAGTACGGGGCTGAGCGTGGGGCCGGACTCGACCCATGACGATTTCCTGTACTTCCACCTGCCCCATTTGGGCGCCACGGCATGGGCGGCGATCGCTGCCACCGGCGTCAACCCTTTCACTGGCGATTACAAGGCCCACTGACATGCAAGCACTGGACTCGACACAACTGCTGCAAATCAACCTGTGGACGCTGGCCATCGTGGTCCTGCTGAGTTGCATGGCCCACCGCGAGCAATGGCTGGCGCGCCTGCTGTTCGGCGCGCTGACCGCGGCACTGCTGGTCAGGTACGTGGCCTGGCGCTTCGCCGACACCTTGCCTGACAGCCGCGCGGGGTTCGCCACGGTATGGGCTTATGGCTTCCTGTTCTTCGAGTTGTTGGGCATTGCCTATACCTTGTTTTCGATCGTGGTGATGTGCCGGCGCAGCGATCACCGCCACGCCGCGGACGCTGGCGAGCAGCGCTTGCGCGCGATGGGGGCCGAGGCGCCGGCGGTCGATGTGTTCATCTGCACCTACAACGAAGGGCTCGAGGTTCTGGAGAAGACCATCATTGCCGCGCAGGCCATTGACTACCCCAACTTCACCCTGTGGGTGCTGGATGACACGCGGCGGGACTGGCTGCGCGACTACTGCGCGAGCATGGGGGTGCGTTACACGCGGCGCGATGACAACCTGCACGCCAAGGCGGGCAACCTGAACAACGGCCTGCGCCAGTCGGCAGCCAGTACCAACGCGCCGTACATACTGGTGCTGGATGCAGACTTCGCCCCGCAGCGGCCGATTCTGCTGCGCACCTTGGGGCTGTTCCAGGACCCTGAGGTCGGGTTGGTGCAGACCCCGCAGTTCTACTACAACCCGGACCCTATCCAGCATAACCTGGGGTCGGCAAACAGCTGGGTGGATGAGCAACGGGTATTCTTCGATGTGTTCCAGCCTGCCAAGGATGCCTGGAATGCAGCGTTCTGCGTGGGCACGTCGTTCGTGGTGCGGCGTGATCTGGTCGAGCGCATGGGTGGTTTTCCCACGGGGTCGGTCTGTGAGGACATCTACACGTCCTACCGCCTGATGCAGATGGGCTACATCACCCGCTGGCTGAACGAGCGTTTGTCCATCGGGCTGTCTGCCGAGGGCCTGACCGAGTATATCAACCAGCGCGGCCGCTGGTGCCTGGGGACGATCCAGGTGGCCTTGCTGCGCCAGGGGCCGCTGTTCGGTCGCGGCTATGGCCTGAACGATCGCCTGCATTACCTGCACGGCCTGCTGCATTGGTGCTCCAAGCCCTTCATCCTGATGATGCTGGTGTCGCCGGTGCTGTATTGGTATTTCGGCATTGCCGGTTTCTATGCAACGCCGGCAGCGTTTCTGGCCTTTGGCATGCCGGCGCTGATCGCCTATTGGGGTTACAGCACCTGGGTGACCGGGCGGCGTTCACTGCCGATCTTCACCGAGGTGACGCAGATCGTTTGCGCATTGGCGGTGACCGCGACCCTGATCAGTGCTGCGATTCGCCCGTTCGGGCGGCCTTTCAAGGTGACGGCCAAAGGCCTGGACCGCTCCCAGACCCAGGTGCACTGGAAGCTGTTCGGGTTTTTCCTGGCCTTGAGTGTGTTGGCGCAGGTCGGCGCAATCACGGCGATCAGCACTGCCAGCCGACTGGACGGCAATATGGTGTTCAACCTGAGCTGGACGGTGCTGGTGCTGCTGTACAACCTGGCGACACTGGTGGCCTGCGTTGATCGGCCGCGGCTGCACGGCGAGGAGCGCTTTCCGTTTGCTCGGCCCACCCAGCTGCGCCTGGGCACCGGTACGCTGGGTGGGCAACTGGTCGATATCTCGATCAGCGGGGCGGCGTTCGAAGGCGCCATGGCCGGCGAGGTGCCGTGCGGCAGGCGTGGCCAGGTATGGGTGGACAAGGTGGGCTGGCTGGGGGCAGAGGTGGTACGCCGGGATGGCAGCCAACGGCTGGGGCTGCGCTTCGTGGCGGTGCATGAGGCGCAGCGGCGCGCGCTGATCACCAGGTTGTTCAGCCAGGCCAATCCCAATGTGGCCAGCACGGCGCAACCCGCCACTGCGTTCTTCACCCTGCTGCGCCGGGCGCTGCTGGGCGAAGGCGACTGGCGCCTGCGGCTGGTGCGCCGGCCGCGGCAGGCGCCCATCGCCAGCGCGCGGGTGGCTGTGAAGCGCCGCAGCGCCCAGCCGGCTGCCCTGCAGGCTTCCAGCGGCCTTCTCGGCGTGCTGGCTCAACTGCGTGCCTTGATGAACAGCGTTTGGTGAGGGAAGGGCCCATGACTAGACCCCTGCAGTGTGTGATGTTGGCCGCTCAACTGTCTTTGGCCGGCTGTTCGCTTGAGCCTGCCTACGAGACACCGGCGTCCCCCATGGATACCGGCTGGCCGGATAGCGTCGAGGCGGGCTGCTGTGATCCGCGAAACGCTTTCGACCCGGATTGGCGAGCGTTCGTCAGTGACAGCCGCTTGCGCCGGTTGATCGAGTTGGCCCTTGTCGACAACCGTGACTTGCAGCAAGCCGCAGCCAGCGTGGCGCAGGCCAGGGCAGGCTATCAGGGCGCCGCGGCAGCGCTGTACCCCAGCCTGGGCGTCGACACCTATGCCGGGCGCGCAAAGTTGCCGGCGCTGGAGCAAACCCCCGGGGGCGGCTCCAGCGCCGGCAGTGTGGCCAACACCTTCCAGGCCACCGTGGGGTTCACGGCCTATGAGCTGGACTTCTTCGGCCGGGCACGAAGCCAGGCCCATGCGGCCGAGGCGCGCTTTCATGCCACGCTGGCCGATTACCAGGCTGCACGCATGGCCTTGATCGGCGAAGTGGCCGGGACCTGGCTGACGCTCAAGGCCAATCAGAGCTTGCTTGGGCTGGCAGAGCGCACATTCGAATCCCAGCAGCATTACGGGCAAATGCTGCGTTCCAGTTTCAACCTGGGTTCGACCGCACGCATCGATGTCCACCAAGCCGATGCCATCACCAACACTGCTGCCGTGCAAGTCAGTACCTACCGGATGCAAGTGGCGCAGAACCTCAATGCTTTGCGGGTGCTGGTAGGGCAAACGGTACCGGCCGGGCTGTTGCCGGAGGGCCAGCTTGGGGCGCAGATGGCGACAGCCGATGTACCCGCCGGGGTGCCCTCAAGCCTGCTTGAGCGGCGGCCCGATATCCGGGCGGTGCAGGCTCAGCTGCGCGCTGCCAATGCAGAAATCGGCAGTGCGCGGGCCGCCTATTTCCCCAGCTTTTCGTTGACAGGCGCGCTGGGTAGCCTGAGTGGGGACTTTTCGCGGCTGCTGACAAGCCCGGCTCAGTTCTGGAACCTGGCGGCGCTCGGTTCGCTGACATTGCTCGATGCCGGCCAGCGCAGGGCAGGGGTGGATGCCACTTGGGCCCAATACGACCAGCGTGTAGCTGCTTACGAGCAGACCGTGCTCAACGCCTTCCGTGAAGCGGCCAATGCGTTGAATGCGCGGCAGGAGATGCTGCCGCAGGTCGCGGCCCAGCGGCAGCTGGTCGAGGACTATGAGCAAGCCTACCGGCAGTCGCGGCTGCGTTTCGAGGCGGGTCTGGACAGCTACTTCTCGACCATGGACGCCCAGCGCTCGCTGTTCGGTGCGCAGCAACGTTGGCTGGAGCTGGAGCTGGCGCGCGAGATCAACCAGGTGAACCTGTTCAAGGCGCTCGGGGGTGGCTGGTCACCAGGGCCGACGGCAATCGTGGGCAGTGCTGCGCAAGTCGCACCCTAGTTGGCCTGGGTGGCTGATGCGTATCGCCGGGGTAGGGCATGAGCCAGCCCTTGGGCCGCGCGACACCAGGCGTGCGCGCGGCCCAAGGGCTGGCCGGGGGGCTGAAGCGTTACCCGATCAAGCCTTACTTGCGGTCGCCGAGGGCAACGATGTCGCGCTTCTGCTCGCCGGTGTACAGCTGGCGCGGACGGCCGATCTTGTACGGGCTGGAGAGCATTTCCTTCCAGTGCGAAATCCAGCCCACGGTACGTGCCAGGGCGAAGATCACGGTGAACATGCTGGTTGGAATGCCGATCGCCTTGAGGATGATCCCCGAGTAGAAGTCGACGTTCGGGTACAGCGAGCGCTCGATGAAGTACGGATCGGTCAGTGCGATCTCTTCCAGGCGCATGGCCAGTTCCAGCTGCGGGTCGTTCTTGATGCCCAGCTCGCGCAGTACTTCATCGCAGGTCTGTTTCATCACGGTGGCGCGCGGGTCACGGTTCTTGTAGACGCGGTGACCGAAGCCCATCAGCTTGAACGGGTCGTTCTTGTCCTTGGCCTTGGCGATGAAGGTGTCGATGTTCGAGACATCGCCGATTTCATCGAGCATGGTCAGTACGGCTTCGTTCGCACCGCCGTGCGCCGGACCCCACAGGGCAGCGATGCCCGCGGCGATACAGGCGAACGGGTTGGCACCCGACGAGCCGGCCAGGCGAACGGTGGAGGTGGAGGCGTTCTGCTCATGGTCGGCATGGAGGATGAAGATCCGGTCCATTGCCTTGGCCAGTACCGGGCTGATCGGTTTGATCTCGCACGGGGTGTTGAACATCATGTGCAGGAAGTTTTCCGCGTACGACAGGTCGTTGCGCGGGTACATCATCGGCTGGCCCATGGAGTACTTGTAAACCATCGCCGCCAGGGTCGGCATCTTCGCGACCAGGCGCACCGCGGAGATTTCGCGGTGTTGCGGGTTATTGATGTCCAGGGAGTCGTGGTAGAACGCCGACAGGGCGCCGACCACACCGCACATGACCGCCATCGGGTGGGCGTCGCGGCGGAAACCGTTGAAGAACGACTTCAGCTGCTCGTGAACCATGGTGTGGTTTTTCACGGTGCTGACGAACTGCGCCTTCTGCTCGGCATTCGGCAGTTCGCCGTTGAGCAGCAGGTAGCAGGTTTCGAGGTAGTCGGATTGCTCGGCGAGCTGTTCGATCGGGTAGCCGCGGTGCAGCAGGATCCCTTTGTCGCCGTCAATGTAGGTGATCTTCGACTCGCACGAGGCGGTCGCCATGAAGCCAGGGTCGAAGGTGAAGTGACCAGTGGCCCCTAACCCGCGGACGTCGATTACATCAGGACCAACGGTGCCGGTTAAAATGGGCAGCTCGACGGGGGCAGCGCCCTCGATGACCAACTGCGCTTTTTTGTCAGCCATGTGGCCTCCTATTAATGCTTGAAATCATCAGACAGACCCCCCACGCAGGGCCCGCACCACTATAGAGGGATAAATTCAGATGTCAATTTGCCTAAAGGCTTGTTGAATCAGGCATTCAAGCCTGATTTTTCCCGAAATTCTCGCCCATTTACGCCATTTGTTCATTAAAGGCAATGCGCTATTTGGGCTACCCCGTCACGTTGTCATAAGCAGCCTAACTGTCTATACTCGGCACCCGACCGCCAGGGGCTTGCAAGCCCGAACTGCTGGGGGTCGCCGTTCCCTGGGTGGTGGGTACCTGACCAGTACACTTACCAACAACTTTGCCCTGATTCGCTAGGGGCTCTTCAGTGTGAAAAAAGCCGTGAAAAGCCAACGACCTGTAAACCTAGACCTAAGGACCATCAAGCTCCCTGTCACTGCGTACACGTCCATCCTGCACCGTATCTCCGGCGTCATCCTGTTCATCGGCCTTGCCATCATGCTTTATGCACTGGGCAAATCGCTGGGTTCCGAGGAAGGCTTCGGCGAGGTGAAGGCGTGTCTGACCAGCCCGCTGGCTAAGTTCGTGACCTGGGGGCTGTTGTCTGCCCTGCTTTATCACCTCGTGGCAGGTGTTCGTCACCTGATCATGGACATGGGCATCGGCGAGACGCTGGAAGGCGGCAAGCTGGGCTCGAAAATCGTGATCGTCATCTCCGTGGTGCTGATCGTTCTGGTGGGAGTTTGGGTATGGTAACCAATGTCACGAACCTGTCGCGTTCGGGCCTCTATGACTGGATGGCGCAGCGCGTATCTGCGGTCGTTCTCGCGGCTTATTTCATCTTCCTGATCGGCTACGTGGTCGCCCACCCAGGCATCGACTACACCCAGTGGCATGGTCTGTTCTCCAACAACGCGATGCGAATCTTCAGCTTGCTGGCCCTCGTTGCCCTCGGCGCTCACGCCTGGGTCGGCATGTGGACCATTGCTACCGACTACCTGACGCCTATGTCGTTCGGCAAGTCGGCAACTGCGATTCGTTTCCTGTTCCAGGCGGTATGCGGCGTTGCGATGTTCGCTTACTTCGTCTGGGGTGTGCAGATTCTCTGGGGTATCTGATTCATGGCTAGCATTCCAACCATTTCTTTCGACGCCATCATCATCGGTGGCGGCGGCGCCGGCATGCGTGCTGCGCTGCAACTGGCTCAAGGCGGCCACAAGACTGCCGTAGTCACCAAGGTCTTCCCGACCCGTTCGCACACTGTATCCGCCCAGGGTGGCATCACCTGCGCCATCGCTTCGGCCGACCCGAACGACGACTGGCGCTGGCACATGTACGATACCGTCAAGGGTTCCGACTACATCGGTGACCAGGACGCTATCGAATACATGTGTCAGGAAGGCCCGGCTGCCGTGTTCGAGCTGGACCACATGGGCCTGCCGTTCTCGCGTACCGAAACCGGCCGTATCTACCAGCGCCCGTTCGGTGGCCAGTCCAAGGACTTCGGTAAAGGTGGCCAGGCCGCCCGTACCTGCGCGGCGTCCGACCGTACCGGTCATGCGCTGCTGCACACCCTGTACCAGGGTAACCTGAAGGCCGGCACCACCTTCCTCAACGAGTACTACGCCGTTGACCTGGTGAAAAACAAGGAAGGCGCTTTCGTTGGTGTGATCGCGATCTGCATCGAAACCGGCGAAACCATGTACATCAAGTCCAAGGCTACCGTGTTGGCCACTGGCGGTGCCGGTCGTATCTACGCCTCCACCACCAACGCCCTGATCAACACCGGTGACGGTATCGGCATGGCCCTGCGTGCAGGCGTTCCGGTGCAGGACATCGAAATGTGGCAGTTCCACCCGACCGGCATCGCCGGCGCCGGTGTACTGGTCACCGAAGGTTGCCGTGGTGAGGGTGGCTACCTGATCAACGCCCACGGCGAGCGCTTCATGGAGCGTTACGCGCCGAACGCCAAAGACCTGGCCGGCCGCGACGTGGTCGCCCGTTCCATGGTCAAGGAAATCATCGCCGGCAACGGCGTGGGCCCGAACAAGGACCACGTGCTGCTGAAGCTGGACCACCTGGGCGAAGAAGTGCTGCACAGCCGCCTGCCAGGTATCTGCGAACTGTCGAAGACCTTCGCTCACGTCGACCCGGTTGTCGCGCCGGTGCCGGTGGTTCCGACCTGCCACTACATGATGGGTGGTGTTGCCACCAACATTCATGGCCAGGCCATCACCATGGACGAAGAAGGCAAGGATCACATCATTCCTGGCCTGTTCGCCGTAGGTGAAGTTGCGTGCGTATCGGTACACGGTGCCAACCGCCTGGGCGGCAACTCGCTGCTCGACCTGGTGGTATTCGGCCGTGCTGCCGGCCTGCACCTGGAGAAGGCACTGAGCGACGGTATCGAGCACCTCGACGCCAGCGACACCGATATCGATGTTGCCCTGAACCGCCTGAACAAGCTCAACGAGCGTACTTCCGGTGAAGACGTAGCCAGCCTGAAGCGCGAGCTGCAGAGCTGCATGCAGAACTACTTCGGTGTGTTCCGTACCGGCGAATACATGCAGAAGGGTATCGAGCAACTGGCCGGCCTGCGTGAGCGCATCGCCAACGTCAAGATCAACGACAAGTCCCAGGCCTTCAACACCGCGCGTATCGAAGCGCTGGAGCTGCAGAACCTGCTGGAAGTCGCCGAAGCTACCGCCATCGCGGCCGAAGCCCGTAAAGAGTCCCGTGGCGCTCACGCCCGTGAAGACTTCGAAGACCGTGACGACGAAAACTGGCTGTGCCACACCCTGTACTACCCGGGTGAGAAGCGCGTTGCCAAGCGTGGCGTCAACTTTGCGCCGAAGACTGTTCCAGCCTTCGAACCAAAAGTCCGGACTTACTAAGGGTGGCTGCTATGTTGAAAGTCGAAGTTTATCGTTACAACCCGGATACCGATTCGGCGCCAAAAATGGAGTCGTTCGACGTCGATACCGGCGGCAAGGACTTGATGGTGCTGGATGTACTGGCCCTGATCAAGGAAAAGGACGAAGGTTTCTCGTACCGTCGTTCCTGCCGTGAAGGCGTGTGCGGTTCCGACGGCATGAACATGAACGGCAAGAACGGCCTGGCCTGCATCACCCCGCTGTCGGCGGTGGTCAAGGGCAACAAGCTGGTTCTGCGCCCTCTGCCAGGCCTGCCGGTCATTCGTGACCTGGTGGTCGACATGAGCATCTTCTACAAGCAGTACGAGAAGGTGAAGCCGTTCCTGCAGAATGACACGCCGGCCCCGGCCATCGAGCGCCTGCAGTCCCCGGAAGACCGCGAAAAGCTGGACGGCCTGTACGAGTGCATCCTGTGCGCTTGCTGCTCGACTTCCTGCCCGTCGTTCTGGTGGAACCCGGACAAGTTCCTGGGCCCGGCCGCGCTGCTGCAGGCCTACCGTTTCCTGGCCGACAGCCGCGACACCAAGACTCAGGAGCGCCTGGCGTCCCTGGATGACCCGTTCAGCGTATTCCGCTGCCGCGGGATCATGAACTGCGTGAACGTTTGCCCGAAAGGTCTGAACCCGACCAAGGCAATCGGCCACGTACGTAACATGCTGCTGCAAAGCGGCACCTGATACACAGTGTTGTACCTGCAGTAAGCCGAGGTGCGGGCGGTGAGCCCGCACTGAGGTAAAACCCGAGCAAGGGCCCAAAAAGCCCGCGCTCATTACCTATGAAGATATGAGACCAGCAGGGGCTTTCCGGGCTGGTACCCGGAAAATCAGCAGGATCCAGGTGGCGTGGTTCAGTCGCTGTTTTCGGACTTTTCCAGGTTTGCTTCGGCTCTCGCCGATCAGTCCCCTAATCGAGGGTGACCAAGCATGCAAGAAAGCGTGATGCAGCGCATGTGGGATAGCGCCCACCTTTCAGGTGGTAACGCTGCATATGTGGAAGAGCTCTACGAGCTCTACCTGCACGACCCTAACGCTGTGCCAGAAGAGTGGCGCACTTACTTCCAGAAGTTGCCAGCCGACGGCAGCACCGCTACTGATGTATCGCACTCGACAATCCGCGACCATTTCGTACTGCTGGCAAAGAACCAGCGCCGCGCCCAACCGGTATCTGCCGGGAGCGTGAGCAGTGAACACGAGAAGAAGCAGGTTGAAGTTCTGCGACTGATCCAGGCCTATCGTATGCGCGGCCATCAGGCTGCCAAGCTCGACCCGTTGGGGTTGTGGCAGCGCCCTGCGCCCGTAGACCTGTCGATCAATCACTACGGCTTGACCAATGCCGATCTTGATACGACCTTCCGTGCCGGCGACCTGTTCATCGGCAAAGAGGAGGCGAGCCTACGCGACATCCTGGATGCACTCCAGAAGACATATTGTCGCACCATTGGCGCCGAGTTCACCCACATCGTCGATTCCGAGCAGCGCAGCTGGTTCCAGCAGCGCCTGGAAAGCGTGCGCGGCCGTCCGGAATACTCCGCTGACGTGCAGGCCCACCTGCTCGAGCGCGTTACCGCCGGTGAAGGCCTGGAAAAATACCTGGGCACCAAGTACCCAGGCACCAAGCGCTTCGGCCTGGAAGGTGGCGAGAGCCTGATCCCGATGCTGGACGAAATGATCCAGCGTTCCGGCTCCTACGGCACCAAGGAAGTCGTCATCGGCATGGCCCACCGTGGCCGTCTGAACGTGCTGGTGAACACCTTCGGCAAGAGCCCGCGCGAGCTGTTCGACGAGTTCGAAGGCAAGAAGATGAACGAGCTGGGCTCCGGTGACGTGAAATATCACCAGGGCTTCTCCTCGAACGTGATGACCTCCGGTGGCGAAGTACACCTGGCCATGGCGTTCAACCCGTCCCACCTGGAAATCGTTTCGCCGGTGGTCGAGGGTTCGGTGCGCGCCCGTCAGGACCGCCGCAACGACACCGTTGGCGACAAGGTGCTGCCGATCTCGATCCACGGCGACGCTGCATTCGCCGGCCAGGGTGTGGTCATGGAAACCTTCCAGATGTCGCAGACCCGCGGTTTCAAGACCGGCGGCACCGTGCACATCGTGATCAACAACCAGGTTGGTTTCACCATCAGCAACCCGCTGGACGCGCGCTCAACCGAGTACGCCACCGACGTGGCCAAGATGATCCAGGCGCCGATCCTGCACGTGAACGGCGATGACCCGGAAGCAGTGCTGTTCGTCACCCAGCTGGCCATCGACTACCGCATGCAGTTCAAGCGTGACGTGGTCATCGACCTGGTCTGCTACCGCCGTCGCGGCCACAACGAGGCCGACGAGCCGAGCGGCACCCAGCCGCTGATGTACCAGCAGATCACCAAGCAGCGTACCACCCGCGAGCTGTACGCCGAGTCGCTGATCCAGGCTGGCCGTATCGATGCCGAGCGTGCCCAGGCGAAGATCGACGAGTACCGCAACGCGCTGGACAACGGCCTGCACGTGGTGAAAAGCCTGGTCAAGGAGCCGAACCGCGAGCTGTTCGTCGACTGGCGCCCCTACCTGGGCCATGCCTGGACTGCGCGTCACGACACCCGCTTCGACCTCAAGACCTTGCAGGACCTGTCGGCCAAGCTGCTGGAAATCCCGGAAGGCTTCGTCGTCCAGCGCCAGGTGGCGAAGATCTACGAAGACCGCCAGAAGATGCAGGCCGGTGGCTTGCCGATCAACTGGGGTTATGCAGAAACCATGGCCTACGCCACCCTGCAGTTCGAAGGTCACCCGATCCGCATGACCGGCCAGGACATCGGCCGTGGCACCTTCTCGCACCGCCATGCAGTGCTGCACAACCAGAAGGATGCCGGCACCTACGTACCGCTGAAGAACCTGTTCCCGGGCCAGCCGATGTTCGAGCTGTACGACTCCTTCCTGTCGGAAGAAGCCGTGCTGGCTTTCGAATATGGCTACTCGACCACCACGCCGAACGCGCTGGTGATCTGGGAAGCCCAGTTCGGCGACTTCGCCAACGGTGCGCAAGTGGTCATCGACCAGTTCATCACCAGCGGCGAGCACAAGTGGGGTCGCCTGTGTGGCCTGACCATGCTGCTGCCGCACGGCTATGAAGGGCAGGGCCCGGAGCACTCCTCCGCGCGCCTGGAGCGTTACCTGCAGCTGTGTGCCGAGCACAACATCCAGGTCTGCGTGCCAACCACGCCGGCGCAGATCTACCACCTGCTGCGTCGTCAGGTCATTCGCCCGCTGCGCAAGCCGCTGATCGTGCTGACACCGAAGTCGCTGCTGCGTCACAAACTGGCCGTTTCGACCCTGGAAGACCTGGCAGAAGGCTCGTTCCAGACCGTGATCCCGGAAATCGACAACCTCGATCCGGCCAAGGTCGAACGCCTGGTCCTGTGCGGCGGCAAGGTCTACTACGACCTGCTGGAGAAACGCCGTGCCGAGGGCCGCGAAGACATCGCCATCGTGCGTATCGAGCAGCTGTATCCGTTCCCGGAGGACGACCTGGTCGAAATCCTGGCGCCGTACACCAACCTCAAGCATGCCGTGTGGTGTCAGGAAGAGCCGATGAACCAGGGTGCCTGGTACAGCAGCCAGCACCACATGCGCCGTATCCTGGGCCGCCACAACAAGGCGCTGGTCCTGGAATACGCCGGCCGCGACGCTTCCGCCGCGCCAGCTTGTGGTTACGCTTCGAAGCACGCCGAACAGCAGGAAAAACTGCTGCAAGACGCCTTCACTGTCTAACGCCTTCGCGCACCTGAAACCGAATTTAAGGAAATACAGATAATGGCTATCGAGATCAAAGCCCCAACCTTCCCGGAATCGGTTGCCGATGGCACCGTTGCCACCTGGCACAAGAAGCCGGGCGAAGCCGTCAAGCGTGACGAGCTGATCGTCGACATCGAGACCGACAAGGTCGTCCTGGAAGTGCTGGCTACCGCTGACGGCGTGCTGGGCGACATCCTCAAGGGCGAGGGCGACACCGTCCTGTCCGACGAGGTGCTGGGTTCGATCGTTGAAGGTGGCGCTGCTGCCGCACCTGCCGCCGCCGCTGCACCTGCCGCTGCACCCGCTGCGGCAGCTGCCGATGCTGGCGAAGACGACCCGGTCGCCGCCCCGGCTGCGCGCAAGCTGGCCGAAGAAAACGGCATCGACCTGGCCAGCGTTGCCGGTACCGGCAAAGGTGGTCGCGTCACCAAGGAAGACGTGGTTGCAGCGGTTGCCAACAAGAAGTCGGCACCTGCCGCTGCGCCGGCTGCCAAGCCTGCTGCCGCTGCTGCTGCCCCGGTGGTCACCGCTGCTGGCGACCGCACCGAGAAGCGCGTACCGATGACCCGCCTGCGTGCCAAGATCGCCGAGCGCCTGGTAGAAGCCCAGTCGAGCATGGCCATGCTGACCACCTTCAACGAAGTGGACATGACCGAAGTCATGGCCCTGCGTTCGAAGTACAAGGACCTGTTCGAGAAGACCCACAACGGCGTGCGCCTGGGCTTCATGTCGTTCTTCGTCAAGGCTGCCACCGAGGCGCTGAAGCGCTTCCCGGCGGTCAACGCCTCGATCGACGGCAACGACATCGTCTACCACGGCTATGCCGACGTCGGCGTCGCGGTGTCCAGCGACCGTGGCCTGGTGGTACCGGTACTGCGTAACGCCGAATCGATGAGCCTGGCCGAAATCGAAAACGGCATCGCCACCTTCGGCAAGAAGGCCCGTGACGGCAAGCTGTCGATCGAAGAGATGACCGGTGGCACCTTCACCATCACCAACGGCGGTACTTTCGGTTCGATGATGTCGACCCCGATCGTCAACCCGCCGCAGGCCGCGATCCTCGGCATGCACAACATCATCCAGCGCCCGATGGCCGTTAATGGCCAAGTGGTGATTCGCCCGATGATGTACCTGGCGCTGTCCTACGATCACCGCCTGATCGATGGCAAGGAAGCGGTAACCTTCCTGGTCACCATCAAGAACCTGCTGGAAGATCCGTCTCGCCTGCTGCTGGACATCTAATCGCGCGGCTGTAAGCTGCGAGCGGCAAGCTTCAAGTCGAAGCCTGTCTGTCTCGCAGCTTGCAGCTTGCTGCTTGAAGCTCAAAAGGAATCTTTTATGACCCAGAAATTCGACGTAGTGGTAATCGGTGCAGGTCCTGGCGGTTATGTCGCTGCCATCAAGGCCGCACAACTCGGTCTGAAGACTGCCTGTATCGAGAAGTACACCGACGCCGAGGGCAAGCTGGCCCTGGGCGGCACCTGCCTGAACGTCGGTTGCATTCCTTCCAAGGCCCTGCTGGACAGCTCCTGGAAGTACAAGGAAGCCAAAGAAAGCTTCAACGTGCATGGCATCTCCACTGGTGAAGTGAAGATGGACGTTGCCGCGATGGTTGGCCGCAAGGCTGGCATCGTCAAGAACCTGACCGGTGGCGTGGCCACCCTGTTCAAGGCCAACGGTGTTACTTCGATCCAGGGCCACGGCAAGCTGCTGGCGGGCAAAAAGGTCGAAGTCACCAAGGCTGACGGCACCACCGAAGTGATCGAAGCCGAGAACGTGATCCTGGCCTCCGGCTCGCGCCCCATCGACATTCCGCCAGCGCCTGTCGACCAGAACGTCATCGTCGACTCCACCGGCGCCCTGGAATTCCAGGCCGTACCCAAGCGCCTGGGCGTGATCGGTGCTGGCGTCATCGGCCTGGAGCTGGGCTCGGTATGGGCTCGCCTGGGTGCTGAAGTCACCGTGCTGGAAGCCCTGGACACCTTCCTGATGGCTGCCGACACTGCCGTGTCGAAAGAAGCCCAGAAGACCCTGACCAAACAAGGCCTGGACATCAAGCTGGGCGCGCGCGTCACCGGCTCGAAAGTCAACGGCGACGAAGTCGAAGTTACCTACACCAACGCCGAAGGCGAGCAGAAGATCACCTTCGACAAGCTGATCGTTGCGGTCGGCCGCCGTCCGGTGACCACCGACCTGCTGGCTTCCGACAGCGGCGTGACCATCGACGAGCGCGGCTACATCTACGTCGACGACCACTGCGCGACCAGCGTGCCGGGCGTCTATGCCATCGGTGACGTGGTGCGTGGCCTGATGCTGGCGCACAAGGCCTCGGAAGAGGGCATCATGGTGGTTGAGCGCATCAAGGGCCACAAGGCCCAGATGAACTACGACCTGATCCCTTCGGTGATCTACACCCACCCGGAAATCGCGTGGGTCGGCAAGACCGAACAATCCTTGAAGGCCGAGGGTGTTGAGGTTAACGTAGGCACCTTCCCGTTCGCGGCCAGCGGCCGTGCGATGGCGGCCAACGACACCGGTGGTTTCGTCAAGGTCATCGCCGACGCCAAGACCGACCGCGTGCTGGGTGTACACGTGATTGGCCCATCGGCTGCCGAACTGGTGCAGCAGGGCGCAATCGCAATGGAATTCGGCACCAGTGCCGAGGACCTGGGCATGATGGTCTTCAGCCATCCAACCCTGTCCGAAGCGCTGCATGAAGCAGCGCTGGCTGTGAATGGCGGCGCCATTCACGTGTCCAACCGTAAGAAGCGTTAATCATAAGAAACCACGGCGGGCAGCCCGTCGTGAGTCTTGCGTGCATGACTCACCGCGGAACGTCCGCCGGACCGGATCACATGGGATAACCCGGGGTCAACGGTCACAGGTGGCGCGGCGCCAGTAATGGCGCAGCGCCGAAGCGCAGTACCTAACGAAGACGGTAAAAAGCATGAATCTTCACGAGTATCAGGGTAAGCAGCTGTTCGCTGAGTACGGCCTGCCAGTTTCCAAGGGTTTCGCAGTCGATACCCCTGAGCAAGCTGCAGAAGCCTGCGACAAGATCGGCGGGAACGAGTGGGTAGTCAAAGCCCAGGTTCACGCGGGTGGTCGCGGTAAAGCGGGCGGCGTCAAGCTGGTTCGCAGCAAGGAAGACGCCAAGGCGTTCGCTGCACAGTGGTTGGGCAAGAATCTGGTTACCTACCAGACCGATGCCAACGGTCAACCCGTCTCCAAGATTCTGGTCGAATCCTGCACTGACATCGCCAAAGAGCTGTACCTGGGCGCTGTAGTCGATCGTTCGAGCCGCCGCATCGTGTTCATGGCCTCCACCGAAGGTGGCGTGGACATCGAGAAAGTCGCTCACGAAACGCCTGAGAAAATCCTCAAGGCCACCATCGACCCACTGGTCGGCGCACAGCCGTTCCAGGGTCGCGAGCTGGCATTCCAGCTGGGCCTGGAAGGCAAGCAAGTTCAACAGTTCGCCAAGATCTTCGTAGGCCTGGCCAAGCTGTTCAAGGATCACGACCTGGCACTGCTGGAAGTGAACCCGCTGGTGATCAAGGCCGATGGCGACCTGCACTGCCTCGATGCCAAGATCAACATCGACGCCAACGCCATGTACCGTCAGCCTAAGCTGAAAACCTTCCACGACCCGTCGCAGGACGACGCCCGTGAAGCCCACGCTGCCAAGTTCGAACTGAACTACGTTGCCCTCGAAGGCAACATCGGCTGCATGGTCAACGGTGCCGGCCTGGCCATGGGTACCATGGACATCGTCAACCTGCACGGCGGCAAGCCGGCCAACTTCCTCGACGTTGGCGGCGGTGCTACCAAAGAGCGCGTTACCGAAGCGTTCAAGATCATTCTGTCCGACAGCAATGTCGCGGCCGTTCTGGTCAACATCTTCGGCGGCATCGTTCGCTGCGACATGATTGCCGAAGGCATCATCGGTGCAGTGAAAGAAGTCGGCGTCAAGGTTCCGGTCGTCGTTCGCCTTGAAGGCAACAACGCCGAACTGGGCGCTAAAGTACTGGCAGAAAGCGGTTTGAACATCATTGCGGCAACCAGCCTGACCGACGCTGCTCAACAAGTTGTCAAAGCTGCGGAGGGCAAGTAATGAGCGTCCTGATCAATAAAGACACCAAAGTCATCTGCCAGGGCTTCACCGGCTCGCAGGGTACTTTCCACTCCGAACAGGCCATCGCCTACGGCACCAAGATGGTCGGCGGCGTAACCCCAGGCAAGGGTGGCACCACCCACCTGGGCCTGCCGGTGTTCAACACCGTCAAGGAAGCCGTGGAAGCTACCGGCGCTGATGCTTCGGTCATCTACGTACCGGCTCCTTTCTGCAAGGACTCGATCCTGGAAGCAGCCTTCGGCGGCATCAAGCTGATCGTCTGCATCACCGAAGGCATTCCGACCCTGGACATGCTGGATGCCAAGGTCAAGTGCGACGAGCTGGGCGTGACCCTGATCGGCCCTAACTGCCCAGGTGTCATCACCCCGGGCGAGTGCAAGATCGGCATCATGCCAGGCCACATCCACCTGCCAGGCAAGGTCGGTATCGTGTCGCGCTCCGGCACCCTGACCTACGAAGCTGTGAAGCAGACCACCGACGCCGGCTTCGGCCAGTCGACCTGTGTCGGTATCGGTGGTGACCCGATCCCGGGCTCCAACTTCATCGATATCCTGAAGCTGTTCCAGGAAGACCCGAAGACCGAAGCGATCGTCATGATCGGCGAGATCGGCGGTTCGGCTGAAGAAGAAGCAGCGGCCTACATCAAGGCCCACGTGACCAAGCCTGTCGTTTCCTACATCGCTGGTGTTACCGCACCTGCGGGCAAGCGCATGGGCCACGCTGGCGCCATCATTTCTGGCGGCAAAGGCACTGCAGACGAGAAGTTTGCAGCCCTGCAGGACGCGGGTGTGAAAACCGTGCGTTCCCTGGCCGACATCGGCAAGGCCCTGGCCGAGCTGACCGGTTGGGAAGCCAAGAAGTAATACCGCTACACCCCCCACGCGCACAGAGGCCACCTTCGGGTGGCCTTTGTCGTTTGTGGGGTTCTGTATTCCTGTGCCGAACTCTTCGCGGGCAAGCCTGCGAAGAGGCCAGATCAGGCACTGTAGATTTTTCGATGGGTTTGATAGGAATTTTCACACAGACGCAGCGTTTAAACCGAGGATAATTCCTTCTGTCTTCGGTCACACAGACGACAAACATGTACGCACATCGGACAAGCAGCACTGTTCCAGTGCGTTTGACTGACAAAACGGTTACATTACGCGCTCACTCTGTGCCCGTACCCCAAAAGGGAACGACACGCTAAACGGGTCTGGCCTATCAAGCCGGGCAGCATTTCCCCTCATCCAAAGGGAAATCCCCTCTCGAATCCCGATTTCAGCAGTGTGGTACTACCTTAAAATGAAAGTTCTCAAAGGCCAGGATATCCTGGCGCTTGGCTTTATGACGTTTGCGCTTTTTGTGGGTGCAGGCAACATCATCTTCCCGCCTATCGTCGGCCTGCAGTCCGGCCCCCATGTGTGGATGGCGGCGCTGGGCTTCCTGGTCACGGCCGTAGGCCTGCCGGTTATCACCGTGGTCGCCCTGGCCAAGGTCGGTGGTGGCATGGATGCCCTGAGCAGCCCGATCGGCAAATTCTTCGGCGGCTTGCTGGCGGCTGTCTGCTACCTGTCGGTCGGCCCGCTGTTCGCTACCCCGCGTACGGCGACCGTTTCGTTCGAAGTGGGTGTTGCTCCGCTGACCGGGGAAAGCCCGCTGGCGCTGTTCATCTACAGCCTGGTGTATTTCGCTGTGGTGCTGGCCGTGTCGATGTACCCCGGCAAGTTGCTCGATACCGTGGGCCGCTTCCTGGCGCCGCTGAAGATCATCGCCCTGGCCGTACTGGGCATTGCCGCCTTTGCCCTGCCGGCAGGGGGCATGGGTGACGCGCAGCCGGCTTATGCGGCCGCGGCCTTCTCCAAAGGCTTCTCCGATGGCTACCTGACCATGGATACCCTGGGGGCCCTGGTGTTCGGTATCGTCATCGTCAACGCCATCCGCTCGCGCGGTGTCGAGTCGCCGAAGCTGATTACCCGTTATGCCATCATCGCCGGCCTGATCGCCGGTGTCGGCCTGGCCCTGGTCTACATCAGCCTGTTCCGTCTGGGCGCCACCAGCCACGATATCGCGGCGGATGCCACCAATGGCGCGGCCGTTCTGCATGCCTACGTACAGCACACCTTCGGTTCGTTGGGCAGCGGCTTCCTTGCGGTGCTGATCGCGCTGGCCTGCCTGGTGACTGCGGTGGGCCTGACCTGCGCATGCGCCGAGTACTTCAGCCAGATCCTGCCGCTGTCGTACCGCGCCCTGGTGGTGATCCTGGCTGGCTTCTCGCTGTTGATTTCCAACCTTGGCCTGACCAAGTTGATCATGTTCTCGATCCCGGTACTTACCGCCATCTACCCGCCCTGCATCGTGGTAGTCGGCCTGAGTTTCGTGAAAGAGCTGTGGCATTCGCCGACCCGTATCCTGGCGCCGGTCATGCTGGTGTCGCTGGTGTTCGGCATGGTCGATGCGATCAAGGGCAGCAGCCTTGCCCACATGCTCCCGGACTTCATGGCGCACCTGCCGTTGAGCGATGCCGGCATGGCCTGGCTGGTGCCATCGGTGGTGACCCTGATGGGCGCCGTCGCCTGCGACCGCATGCTGGGCAAGCCGCGCGAAGCGCTGGCCTGACGCGCCGGGCCAAGCCTTGGGGGCGGCACCGGCCACAAGCCGAAGGGTGCCCGCCCAAGGTGCAAGCTGCAGAGCCCCGTATCGGCAACGATGCGGGGCTTTTTTCTGGCCCAAACCGGCAGTACGAATTTCAGCAGGAATGTGTGCCTTTTGCCGCTTGCCAGCGTCGAAACCCGGTCCCTATCCTTGAGGCACCTGGCCTTTTCGGGAATCCTGCATGAATTTCATCCAAAGCAACCTCAACAACCTGCTGGCCGTCGCCTGGTTCGCCCTGTGCTGGGGTGGCTATACCCGGTATGCGATCTGGAAAGGGCGCGACACCGCGTGCCTGGCCAGCGTGCTGCACCTGTACCGTGAAGACTGGATGCGGCGCATGTTGCTGCGCGATAACCGTATTGCCGATGCCAGCGTGATCGGCAACCTGGAGCGCAACGCGTCGTTCTTCGCCTCCAGCACCTTGATCATCCTGGCCGGTATCCTCACCGTGCTGGGGGCCTCCGACAGGGCGCTGTCGCTGCTGGCCGACCTGCCGCTGGTGCAGCAGACTTCACAGGGCATGTCGGAGATCAAGTTGTTGTGCCTGGCCATGGTCTTCGTGTATGCCTTCTTCACCTTCAGCTGGTGCATGCGCCAATACAACTTTGCTGCCGTACTGGTTGGCTCGGCACCGATGATTGGCGAACGGCAGGTCAACGAACTGGAGCGCAAGGCGTTCGCCTCGCGGGCAGCACGGGTGTTGTCGCTGGCGGCCAACCAGTTCAACCTTGGTTTACGTTCCTATTACTTCGGCATGGCCATGTTGAGCTGGTTCATCAGCCCGTGGTTGTTCATGGGCATGAGTGTGGGTGTTGTATTGATCTTGTACCGGCGGGAGTTCCATTCCGATGTGCTGGAGGTGATGGTCTTTACCCCCACGGATAGTGTCAGCAGCGAGCCATTGAAAGAGGGTGGTGTAGCAGTGAACTGAAACGATTAACCGTGAATTCAACGCAAAAAAAAACCCGACAACGTCGGGTTTTTTTTATCGGGCTGATTACTGCTTGGCAGGTTCTGCCGGCGCCGGAGTAGCCGGGGCGGCTTCTTCGGCAGCCTTTTGCTCGGCTTCAGCCTGATCTTTGGCAGCTTCGGCGTTTTCCTTGGCGGCGTCGTTCATTTTATCCTGAGCTTCGCCCATCTTTTCCTGGGCTTGCTCGGCATGTTCCTGCGCATCTTGGGCTTTGTCTTCGCTCGCTTTATCGCAAGCAGCCAGGCCCATGGCAGCAGCCAGCATCAGAGCAAAAGCAAATGGTTTACGCATGGGGGTGTTTCTCCTTGGTGTGATAAGTGACTTGTTCCTTCGAGTGCAGCCACTTGGAATAAGTTCAACGAAGGTTTCAGATATATAACGCCCCGTTCTACATGGACTTTTGAACCCACCTATGCCGTTTGGAAGGGACGTGGTAACAGCCTATGAGTGATGCGACCTTGATGTCCATGGCCGAGCGTTTTCTTTCGGCATTGAAACACTGCCAGTTGTTGCAGATGCGTGTGGCACAGGCTGATGAAACTGGCATGACGCTGGTCCTGCCCTGGTCGCCGGCCATTGTCGGCAACCCGCAAACCGGTGCCGTACACGGTGGGGCGCTGACAACGCTGATGGACACCACCTGCGGCATGGCCACGCTATGCGTACTGCCGCACTTCGAGGTATGCCCGACCCTGGATCTGCGCATCGACTACATGCACCCGTCGGTACCGGGCAAGGACATCCATGGGCATGCCCAGTGTTACCGGGTGACCCGCGACGTGATCTTCACCCGTGGCAGCGCCTACCAGGACGACCCCGAGCGGCCGATCTGCCAAGTGGTGGGTACGTTCATGCGCTTGGGCCCGCAGGTCAAGGGCGGCATCCGCTTCGGCAGCAGCCTGAAGGAGGGCGGGTCATGATTCCGCCTGCCATTCGCCAGCAACTCAACGCAGCACATGCGCAAGGTGACTACCGCCCCTTGCTGGCATTGATCCCTTACGCGGGGTTGATCGGCATCGAATGCCAGCGCGAGGGGGATGACCTGTTGTTCCGCCTGCCAGCCAATCCGGACACTGTCGGCAACCCGCTCTTGCCCGCTATCCATGGCGGGGTGATTGCCGGCTTCATGGAGCTCTCTGCAGCGCTGTACCTGCTGATCTATAGTGACAGCGCCAGCATTCCGAAGATCATCGATTTCTCCATCGACTACCTGCGCGCCGGGCTGTTGCGCGATACCTACGCCCAGTGCCAATTGTGGCGCCAGGGGCGACGGGTGACCAACGTGGCCATTACCGCCTGGCAGGGCGACCGCCAGTCGCCGATTGCCACGGCCCGCGCGCATTTCAAGATCGAACCGCAAAAGCCCTTGAAATCATCCGGGCAGCCCCCATCTGCATGACATCCGCCGTTAAAGCAGGCTGTACCGCCCGCCAGGCGCCATTGCAATCAGATCGGAGTTTTGAAGACCATGAGTGTGGAGACTCAAAAAGAAACGCTTGGCTTCCAGACCGAGGTAAAGCAACTGCTGCACCTCATGATCCATTCCTTGTATTCGAACAAGGAGATCTTCCTGCGTGAACTGATCTCCAACGCCTCCGACGCCGCCGACAAGCTGCGCTTCGAGGCGCTGGCCAAGCCAGAGTTGCTGGAAGGCGACGCCGACCTGAAGATTCGCCTGAGCTTCGACAAGGAGGCGGGTACCGTGACCCTCGAGGACAACGGTATCGGCATGAGCCGCGAAGACGTCATCACCCACCTGGGCACCATCGCCAAGTCCGGCACTGCCGACTTCATGAAGAACCTCACCGGTGACCAGAAGAAGGACTCGCACCTGATCGGCCAGTTCGGTGTGGGCTTCTATTCCGCGTTCATCGTTGCCGACAAGGTTGACGTGTACAGCCGTCGCGCCGGCCAGCCGGCTGCCGAAGGCGTGCATTGGTCGTCCCGTGGCGAGGGTGAGTTCGAAGTCGCCACTGTCGACAAGCCCCAGCGCGGCACCCGCATCGTCCTGCACCTGAAGAAGGACGAGCAGGAGTTCGCCGATGGCTGGCGCCTGCGCAACGTGGTCAAGAAGTACTCCGACCATATCGCCTTGCCTATCCAGTTGCCGAAAGAGCAGGCGGCTGCCGAAGGTGAAGAGCAGCCGGCCGAAGAGTGGGAAACCGTCAACCGTGCCAGCGCCCTGTGGACCCGTTCGCGCAGCGACGTGAAGGACGAGGAATACCAGGAGTTCTACAAGCACATCGGCCACGACTTCGAGAACCCGCTGGCCTGGAGCCACAACAAGGTCGAAGGCAAGCTTGAATACAACTCGCTGCTGTATGTGCCGGCCCGCGCGCCGTTCGACCTGTACCAGCGCGAAGCGCCACGCGGCCTGAAGCTGTATGTACAGCGCGTGTTCATCATGGACCAGGCCGAGTCGTTCCTGCCGCTGTACCTGCGCTTCATCAAAGGTGTGGTCGACTCCAACGACCTGTCGCTGAACGTGTCGCGTGAAATCCTGCAGAAAGACCCGATCATCGACTCGATGAAGACCGCGCTGACCAAGCGCGTGCTGGACATGCTGGAGAAGTTGGCGAAGAACGAGCCTGAGCAGTACAAGGGCTTCTGGAAAAACTTCGGCCAGGTGCTGAAGGAAGGCCCGGCCGAAGACTTCGCCAACAAAGAGAAGATCGCCAGCCTGCTGCGTTTTGCCTCCACCCACGACGACAGCGGCGAGCAGAGCGTTGCCCTGGCCGACTACCTGGCGCGCGCCAAGGAAGGGCAGGACAAGATCTACTACCTCACCGGTGAGTCCTACGCGCAGGTCAAGAACAGCCCGCACCTGGAAGTCTTCCGCAAGAAAGGCATCGAAGTGTTGCTGCTGACCGACCGCATCGACGAGTGGCTGATGAGCTATCTCAACGAATTCGACGGCAAGGCCTTCGTCGACGTCGCCCGCGGCGACCTGGACCTGGGCAAGCTGGACTCCGAAGAGGACAAGAAAGCCCAGGAAGAAGTCGCCAAGGACAAGGAAGGCCTGGTCGAGCGCCTGAAAGGTGCATTGGGTGACAGTGTGGCCGAAGTCCGCGTGTCGCACCGCCTGACCGACTCCCCGGCGATCCTGGCCATTGGTGAGCAGGACCTTGGCCTGCAGATGCGCCAGATCCTCGAGGCCAGTGGGCAGAAAGTGCCGGAGTCCAAGCCGATCTTCGAGTTCAACCCAAGCCACCCGCTGATCGACAAGCTGGACAACGAGCAGAGCGAAGACCGTTTCGCCGAGCTGTCGCATATCCTCTTCGATCAGGCGGCCCTGGCGGCCGGGGACAGCCTGAAAGACCCGGCAGCGTACGTTCGTCGCCTGAACAAGCTGCTGGTCGAGCTGTCTGCTTGAGTTGATGCAGAGGAAAGCCCGCTTCGGCGGGCTTTTTTATGACGAGTGCCAATGGAGTGCCTGATGAGCAAAGTAATCGTCGAATCGCTGGTGTATCACCTGTCCGGCCGAACCTACGAAAGCCGCCTGGTTTACGAGCCTGGGGCGCTGGGGCGCCCGGGTCTGGTCATGGCACCGAACTGGATGGGGATTGGCGAAGGTGCCGAACGCATCGCCAAGGAAGTGGCCGAAAAGGGCTATGTGGTGTTGCTCGCCGACCTGTATGGGCAGTCGGTGCGCCCGTCCAATGCAGACGAAGCGGGCGCAGCGATGATGCCGCTCAAGAACGACCGCGGCGAACTTCGCAAGCGCATGCAGGAGGCCCTGGCCCAGTTGCTGGGGCAGTCCAAGGCGCTGCTGGAGCCTGGCAAAGTTGCCACCTTCGGCTTCTGCTTCGGGGGTTGCTGTGCGCTGGAGCTGGCGCGCAGCGGCGCCGACTTGCGTGCGGCAGTGTCGTTCCACGGCACATTGGACACGCCGAACCCCGAGGATGCCAAGCGCATCAAGGGCTCAGTGCTGGTGCTGCACGGTGCATCGGACCTATTGGTGCCGAAAGAGCAGCTGCCGGCATTCGAGGACGAGATGAATGCGGCCAAGGTCGACTGGCAGTTGCTCAGCTATGGCGGGGCCGTGCATTCGTTCACCGACCCTGGCGCCAATGTGCCGGGCAAGATGCAGTATGACCGACGCACCTCGGAGCGGGCGTTCCGTTCGATGCATAACCTGCTGACTGAAGTGTTCCAGCGCTGATCGCATAGTGGGGCTGCACAGCAGCCCCAATCAGCGAGGCAACTCGATCCTCGAGCTCTCCCCCGGCACGACCGGCCAATCCCCCGCAGCCCATTTGGCCCTGGCCTGCTCGATCAGCGCCGGGTCACTGGCGACAAAGTTCCAGTTCATCCGCCGCGGCCCATCCAGCGGCGCGCCGCCAATCAGTACCAGCTGGCATTCACCTTGCGCACACAGCGTCACCTCTTCGCCCTCCGGCAGCACCACCAGGCTGCACGGCGCCACATCCTCGCCGTTCATCTGCAGTTCGCCCTCCAACAGGTACAGCGCCCGCTCCACGTGCTCGTTCGGCACCTGCAAGGTAGTCGCCGGTTGCATCTGCACCCGGGCATAGAGGGTAGGGGACAGCACCGGCACCGGTGACGCCAGGCAGAACCCGGTGCCGGCAATCATGCAGATGCGCACCCCCAGGCTGTCGCTGACCGGCAGACTGGCCGCAGGATGATGGCTGTAGCTGGGCGCGCCTTGTTCATGCTCACGTGGCGAGGCCAGCCAAACCTGCAAGCCGTGCAGGCTTGACCCTTTGGCCAAGGCGTCAGCAGGGGTGCGCTCGACGTGTGCCACGCCGCGACCGGCCGTCATCCAGCTGACGTCGCCGGGCAGCACCAACTGGTCCGAGCCCAGGCTGTCCTTGTGCTGAATTGCCCCTTCGAACAGGTAAGTCAGGGTTGAAAGGCCGATGTGCGGGTGTTGGCGGATGTCCATGCCGCGCCCGGGGGCGTAGGCGGTTTTCAGCATGTGATCGAAGAATACGAACGGGCCGACACTGCGGCGCTGCGCCGCTGGCAGCGGGCGCAGAATCGGCTGGCCCTCGACCGACTCTGCACGGGGGCGAATGATCAGCGTGCTGCTCATGAGAAGGGCTCCAGGCAAGGGGGCAATGCCCAAGCATAACGGTTTGCCTGCTGTGCCTGAACCGTCTTCTGCACCGGCCGGTCTACCTTGTCTGATACCAGGAGAAGGGAGCTGCCCATGAATGCCAAAGCGCTGGCCTGCGCGTTACTGTCCGCTTGCTTGTGCCAAGCGGTACAGGCGCGTGACTACCGCTACAGTGACGCCCACCTGCACTATGTGGATTTCTTCCAGGAAAGCGAAGGGATGCCGGCATTGCTCAAGGCGATGGATGCGGCAGGCGTTGACCAGTCGATGATTTCCGGCATTCCGGTGGCCAAGAAGTGGCACGAAGACGAGCCCAAGCGCCCGCGTTACTACGCCGGTGATGATGCCGATGCTTACTGGTACAGCGCCACCGACACCTATGTGGCGGCCGCGCTCCAGCAGTTGCCAGCGCAGCAGCGTAAACGCTTCCACCCGTTCCTGAGCGGGTTCAACCCGGTGGACAAGAACGCCGTCAGCCATATCGAGCGTATGCTCGATCTGTACCCGGGGCTATGGCAGGGCATCGGGGAGGTGTTTACCCGCCATGATGACCTGACTGCGTTGACCAGTGGCGAAACGCCGCGCGCCAACAACGAAGCCATGACCCGGATCTATCACCTGGCCGCTGAGCGCGACCTGCCAGTGCTGCTGCACTCCAACATCACCTCCAAGCGCGAGCGCAACCCGCTGTATCTGGCAGAAATCGAAGAGCCGCTACGCAATCACCCGCACACCCGGTTCATCTGGGCCCATGCTGGCAGCAGCATGGAAATACACCGGCATCAGACGCAGATGGACTTTTTACTGCCAGTGCTGACGCGGTTGCTGGAGGATTACCCGAACCTGTATGTCGATCTGTCATGGAGTGTGCTGCAGCCGTATCTGCTGGATGACAAGGGTGTGCCGCGCAAGGAATGGCTGGCGTTGGTCGAGAAGTACCCGGAGCGGTTCATGCTGGGGTCGGATGTGGTGGGGCAGTTTGGCAGCCTGGGCGAGCAGATGCACGGGTTCAAGCCGTTTCTGGATGCGTTGCCGGAGGGGGTGGCGAACAAGGTAGCCAAGGAGAACTTCCTGGCTGTGTTACCCAAGCAGAAGTAAGGGTTTACCAGTACTGACCTATCGCAGGCAAGCCAGCTCCCACGGGGATCGCATCAGGGCTGACAGGTGTTTGCCACAAGGTATGCAGCGCCTGTTAGAGCGAGCGCCGCCCGCGCGGCGCATCGCGAGCTGCGCTCGCTCCTACGTTTGTTTCGG